>JAQBWN010000020.1 GCA_027624555.1 bacterium
TATTGCAAAATCACTTTTGTTCCAAGATTGTAAATATTTAAACTATGAACAAGACCTGGGGTTAGAGAATCTTCGATATGCGAAAATGTGTTTTAGGCCAACGCAATTCTTGAATAAGTATAAAGTGAGGTTTAAAAAGTAGATTTTGCAAATAGTTTTAGATATGCTATCATAAGAGCAATGAATAATATCCTGGCGCTAACCATTAGGGGAAGCAAAGTAGCTCAGTTACTTCTGGCAATATTTATTATTCTTTCAGGCTGGTGGATTACTATCTTTATACGTGGACTTGAAGAGGGAACTGAAAATAACATATTCACACTAGTATATCCAATACTAGCTCTTATCGGTTCGGTTTCTGGTTTTGTAGTTTCAAAAAAATGGGGCGGAGTTAGTAGTGTTATAGGAAAAGGAATTCTACTGTTTTCACTAGGTCTATTTGCACAGTTCTTCGGACAAGCTGCTTATGCTTACTATATTTATATTGAGGGAATAGAAATTCCATATCCCTCGATAGGGGATATTGGTTACTTTGGTAGTGTTATTCTTTATTTTTTTGGTCTTGTGTCCCTTGCGAAGGTCACAGGAGTAAAATTATCCTTAAAATCATATCAGGGGCAGATCCAAGCATTGTTAATCCCGGTTGCGTTGCTTTTATTTTCATATTATTTATTGCTTCGAGACTATACCGTAGACTGGAGCGCTTCCGTGGTTACTCTGCTTGATTTTGCGTACCCGCTAGGGCAGGCAATATATGTTTCGATGGCAATTTTAATTTATACGTTATCGAGAAAATTTCTTAGTGGCTTTATGAGAGGTCCAATACTCTTTTTACTAGTATCTCTTGTTGTGCAATATATCTCTGATTTCACGTTTTTATATCAAGTGGGACATGATCAATGGTATGTTGGGGGAGTAAACGACTATATGTATTCACTATCATACGTCCTTATGGCTATTGCTTTGATTCAAATTGGCTCAGCTCTTAACTATTTACGAGAAGAAATTTAGGTTTTATGACCACCCTTACCAACCAACTCGCAGACAAGATCATCCAAGAGCAAGCTCTTATCATCGGTCCGATTGCGTGGGAGCAGGCAGGGAAGGTGACTGGTTTACGGATTGATATAATAAAACACGAAGTAAGTATTGAAGGTGATACACGAGACGTTCTTGAACGTCTCGTTGCTCAATATGAGAAACTTTTCGGCAAAGCATCCAGAGAAGTATGCCGAGACGCCGTTCGGCCTCTTCTTTCACAAGTACCAGAAGGTGAAATTCCGGCGGTTCTTAAATAAAATAGCCATTTCATCCGCCGTACTGGCGGACGAGATACTGGCGGTGTTGAAGTAGAAAAAGTCATTTGTTGATTCTATGCTTTGTTAAGCATTTTTTGCGTGCTACTATAAAAGTGCATTGCATTCTGTAATGTTTCTTTTCCAACTGAATACTTAGAATAGAAAGAGAGGCTCTCATGAGCAAGCACAGATCTCGTCGATTTCGCAGTGTTGTTCCCACCGTGTGGTGTGTTGAAATAATGGAAGACCGGCTGTTGCTGTCTTCCACGTTTCAAAGAGATGGTCACGATGTCATTATTAAAAAGCACGATGCGCTTGGTGGAAAAAATGGTGTCCTTGGAGCATACGCTTCTGGTGCAATTGTCACTACTGACGGAAAGGCAGTATATAAATACTTCTCGAATGGCTTCATTGTTTGGAGTCCTGCTACAGGTGCCCATGAAGTTCATGGCAAGATCTTCGCTCGGTATAAACAATTGGGCGGACCGAACGGAAGGCTCGGGTTGCCGATTTCCGATGAGAAGTTTACACGCAACTCAGACGGCCGCATTAATGAATTTCAGCGTGGGATGATTGCATTCCCGTTGGGCGCCAATTCGGCTAACGCCATCTACGGCAATATCGCTCAGAAATATTACCAATTGGGAGGTAGTAATGGGTTCTTAGGAATTCCGATAGCTAACGAAATATCCGTTCCGAGTAAGAACTATCGGATGAATAGGCTGCTTGGCGGCATTATTGTCGCAAGTTCGAAAACCGGCATTTGGGAAGTGCATGGTGCGATTTTGAGTCGGTACAACGAACTTGGTGGCCCGAATGGAATACTTGGATTGCCAACTTCAGATGAAATAGATACGTTGAAAAATGCTGGAAGGGTTAGTAAATTTCAGTACGGATATATTATATTTAATTACGCAACGGGAGTTGCGACTGAAAGGATTACTTCGGTTGCGCCAACAATTGTTCTTCCAAGTATGGACGTGTTGACTCCACCAACCTTTCGAGAAGGTGACGTGTTTACCACAACAGTTATGAATGGAATTCCTGGCTGGTGGGCATATGTGCAAATAAGAGGAGATGGTAACGTTCTTCTACATCAGTTTCCCGCTAAAAGAGTTGACGTCAACGGAAATGCAACATTTGCACTTCGGATGCCGTATGTTTTGGCGAGCGGACGTCTTGTAGATGGCTATACATTGAGAGTGGTGTCTGGTTCAGTTGCCACAAGCTTTCCAATTACCTTGCACGAAGGGCAACGAATTAGTTTATCAACAGACAATCTTCAGGAAGGGAAAGGTCTGACTGTTGGTATAAAGAGGGGAGTTGGTGGGTCGCAAGTCATCATCCAACTCACGAAAGACAACAACCAGGTTGTGCACGAATGGAGTAACCTGCAAACGGACGGATCTGGAAACGGGAATTTCAATCTGACAATTCCAACAGTGTTAGAAGGTGCTTCTCGTAGCGATGCGTTTGGATTACGCGTGATTCATGGAGGAATTGTGAATGACCAGCGTGTTGTTATCACGGAAGGCTTTCGAGTTGAACTGGGGCATGAGAAAACTCGGGAAGGTCACACCTTTCCGATGGGAATTCGAAATGCTCCAGAGAACGCGGATGTGCGGTTTGAGTGGTATTTGGACGGATCCAAGCGCGCAACGCAAAAGTTCAAAACCAACGGAGACGGAGAAGGAAACTTCACCGTAACCACACCCAAGGTTATTAAGGGTGGCGCACAGGAGGACAAGTTTGAAATCCAGGTCAGTGTTGATGGAAACTTAACATTGTTTGTCTTCGGAATGCTTGTGAAGAAGCAAACGGGGTCTTCGGATTCTGGCGGTTCACAAGTAAAAACGGCGGGGCCAACGCCGAATAAAGTAAATTCCGCACCAGGAGTTATATATAATACTCCCGCGGAGCAAACCAAAACGAACGCGAGACTGATTAAGAAGGAAGAAAACACAGTCCTCGCACCGCCGGAGCCCGAACTGACAATTCAGGAGCGCATGAAAAATCAGTTGGTAATTCTGTGCTATGGGTCGGATCAACGGCCTGGTGATAACGCAGGGTCGGGTAAACTGGCTCGTATTCCAGGAATGGACTTGGTCTACGGAAATATCCTAAAAGTTACTGGTGCTAGCCACGTTATGCGACTATGGTCAGGCGATAAGAATCTGGACATTAAACTTGAGCCGAAGCAAAATCGACCGGGTGCTCCAGAGGCATATTCAGCTGCTATTAAGGAGATTACAGAAAGGATGAAACTACTCAATGACCTTGGTCAACGGATTGACTCCATCGTTCTGGCGGGCTATTCCTGGGGGGGTGGTATGGCTCTGAGATTAGCCAACTGGGCTAAAAGTACGTACGGAGTGGAGATTTCTGGTCTTGCGTACGTAGATGCTGTAAACCATGGCCTTGTTGGCCATGAAACGGATTTACCAGATGTGAGACCAAGTTCGATCTTGAATATCTATCAAAATATTCATCCGAACCCAGCGGATCCAGCAGAAATTCCTGTGTTGACTGACGGGTTTATTGAAAACCCAGGATTAGCTGGCTTTGATGGAACGGCCTATTATGGACGATACCGGGATTATGACACGGATGCTTCTGGTGTTGATATGACTACTCACTTAACTATTGATAATAGAATGGCAAACAAAGTAGCCGAATTTATCAACGGCGTATTAAATGGTTGGTACGGGGAGCATCGTTCCTAAGCCAACTTTGTACTTTTTTGTTCCTTTAACCCGCAGACTAGTTCGCTAGTCTGCTTTTTTATATTTGACGTGAGTAAAATAAATTAGTATTTTATTTACATGACAGAGTTGGATACAGCTAAAAAAGTAGAAAATCCTCGCATATCACTTTGGAAGCGATTATTGGTGAATCTCTTGGGTGCCGTATTTGCATGTTTGATAACCTTTATTGTAGGACTTGGATCCGAACCGCCTGAAATTTTTTTATATTTTATTTTTCTTTCTAGTTTATTTTTGGGATTGATTTTACCGCATATTGGATATAGGCATAGGAGTGATTGGATCCTATATACATCCTCAACCATGATTGCCTGGCTCGTGGTTTTGGGCATAATAACCCCGATACTTACAAAACAATACTATCTTGCGGTAGCGTCCAATACTGTCCCCGCATACTCCGATGCTGAGCTTGTCGATGTCCAATATCTATCAGGGCAGGGTAATGGAATATCGGTAAATTACAAATATCAGACTAAGACGCCAGAAGATGGTTATAAGAAAATGCATGATATGTATAAAGATGTATTCGCTAAAAAAGGTTATAGAGTTGATGAAGAAGAAATAGGCTCATATATAATTTTCCAGAAACAAAATGACTCATCGTCGCGGATATTCTTAGGTGCTTCGGATCAAAACCCTAACGAGATTAACGTTAACATTCATTTTTAGTAGACGTTGAGAGTCGTTTAATTTAAATACACTCGGTTCGTGTTATAATGAAACATATGACTGCTGTAGCTACGCTTCCTATGTATTTTAAAAAAGATGATGACGCTCCAAAAAAGCGTCGGAAGCGCAAAACACTTGCGCACCATGTTCGTACTATCAAGAATGCATCTTCAAATATTCGAGAGCGAGTAAATCAAGAACTGTATAAAAGAAATGCTGAACTTGCCGTGCGTAATAAAACGCTCGCCTTACTTAGAACGCTGGATGAAATTGCACTGTCTGCGGAGAAAGTAGAGGATATGGCTCAACAGATTGTCGACGCTATTTCTAAAGAGCTTAGCTTTGAAGTTACCGCTATCTCAATTGTGGATGAATTACACATGATGCGTTATTGTGCGGGCGTTGGTTCTAGTAATGAGCGGTTGGCGGAAAGTTTGAAGAAAATTTGTCGGACGTTACCTGCGCTTGCTTTAATGGATGCCCCAGATACACAACACGCAATGGAGACGGGGGAGAAGACATATTCGAATGATTTACGCAGAGTATATGCAAAAGAAATTGTAGACGTTATTAAAAAAACACAGAAAGAAACAAAAATTGCCGCATCTACTCACTCGATGATTCTGCCACTACGATTTGGAAATGAAACGCTTGGATTGCTTAGTTTAAGTACGAGCAGATCATTTATGAATGCTTCTGGGTATGAATATGAAGCTCTCTCTGGGATCGTAAGTCTTATTGCCCTAGCAATATACAAAGCAAAATTGTACCAAGACTTGCAACGAACATCCGCAGAGCTCACAGATGCAAACATGCAGTTGACGAATCTTGATAAGGCAAAAAGCGAGTTTTTGAGCATCGCAAGTCACCAGCTCTATACGCCGCTTACTGCCCTTCGTGGATACATATCCATGTTAAGAGAAGGGGACTATGGTGTGGTAGTCAAAGAACAAGCGCCAATTTTAGATATTCTTGATAAAAGTGCGACGCGCCTCATTGAGCTGATTAAAAGTCTATTAGATATTTCCCGTATTGAAAGCGGTCGTTTTGAATTAAACTTAGAATCTGTGGATCTTGCCGAGATGGCAAGAGTATTAGTGGCAGATTTGCTGCCGAATGCTATTAATAAAAAGTTGGAGCTTACATTCCATGAACCTAAGGCTCCTCTCGCACATGCCGTGGTAGACGTTCAGCGCATTCGCCAAGTGATGCTCAATTTTGTCGACAATTCTATTAAATATACTCCTGCGGGAAAAGTAGACGTATTTATTGTTCAGGAGGGGGAAAAAATTACATTTTCTGTTTCCGATACGGGGAATGGGTTAGAAACGAACGATATAAGCCAATTATTTCATAAATTTATCCGCGTTGGCGGGGCAGCCAGATTCCATACCGAAGGTACTGGCTTGGGACTATATGTTGCAAAACAGATTGTGAATGAGCATCATGGAGAAGTGACTGCATTTAGTGAAGGACTAAAAAAAGGCAGTACATTTAGTGTGGTGCTACCTATAGAAGGGTCTGCCAGTAGCTTAAAAGTGGGTGAAAAAGCATCCGTTGTTATTAAAGCTGCAAATGCGCAATGAGTATGAGCAGGTTGCTTTTTACAGTCCAAGGCGTTTTTGTCGCAACGCTTGTCATACTAGGTGGCGTTGTATGGTTAAATGCTACGTTTGCAGATAGAATACCACTGCGTACACGTATAGGATTATTTCCTATAGGAGGGCTTGAAAAAACACGCGTATTACAGGCGCTGGATTTGTATGAATTGGAATTTGCTCAAACGAAAACGACCATAGAGCTTCGTGGCAATAGAAGTACGCGCACATTTGAAGAGCTGGGAATCCGGCTGAATAAAGAAGAAACGGCAAAAAAAATACAATTTTTATCTGGGTATAGGCTGCACGTTCAAAGACAGCAGATTATTCCTGTACTGAAGTTTCAAGATGAAATTGCGCATGCCGTATTGCAACAGGATTTTGCGAACACTCTTGTAGTTCCAGAAAATGCAACACTCGTGTTGAATGCAGATAATACAATTCGCGCTCTTCCCCCAAAAAATGGAGAACATATAAATATGAATTCTTTTCGAAGAGATATTACAGAAGGGTTTTCTCGTGTTTCCGCAAAAGTAATTTCTGCTTCTGTTGTACAAGCAGTTCCCGAACAAAATAGTGTTGAGCTTGAAAAAACAAAACTGTTTGCGCAGTCTCTTATACAAAACGGATTACAGCTTGTGGTACAAGATCGAATATTTCAACTGCCTGGACGTATAGTCTCGGGTATGATGTTTTTTACGCACGATGCGATACCGGCAGTTGCTCTGGATGATGCGAAGTTGAGTGCATATATTGTCGAACATATTGTAAAAGAAGTGCAACAAGACCCCGTGAATGCACGGTTTCAAATGAAGGATGGAAAGGTTGATCAGTTTTCTCTGCCACAAGACGGCAAAGCCGTGAATATTGAAGAAACGTTACGCGAGACCAAAAAAACGTTGGCGCTTCGTTTACAGGTAGCACCTCTTGTGATGCAGATAGTTTCACCACTTATATCTGACACGGGTGACAGCGAAAAATTGGGGATAACAAAACTTCTTGCGGTGGGCGAGACAGATTTTAAAGGATCGCCAAAAAATCGCACCGTAAATATTGGGGTTGGGACAAGCAAATACAACGGAATATTGATTGCACCAAATGAAGAATTTTCCTTCAATGCATTTTTGGGGCCGGTAAATAAGGAGGCGGGATACTTGCCAGAATTAGTTATAAAAAATAAAACGACAACTCCGGAATATGGTGGGGGGTTGTGCCAGGTATCAACAACTGCATTTCGAGCTGCGGTGTTTGCCGGTATGCAGATTACATCAAGACGCAACCATTCCTATGCGGTTCGTTACTATGGAACACCTGGATTTGACGCCACAATTTATCCGCCGTATACTGATTTTCGTTTCCTCAATAACTCTCCGGGGTATATCTTAATACAGTCAAAAATAGAAGGCACCAAGCTTTTATTTGAGTTTTGGGGTACGGACGATAATCGGGTCGTAGTAGTAGATGGCCCATCGCCATACGGTAAAATGCCAGATGGCGCCGTAAAATCCGTATTAAAGCAAACAGTGACAAAGGACGGAGCAACAATCGTTGAAGACACATTTTATAGCAATTATAAGTCTCCAAATTTATTTCCGCATACGTAAAAATGAACACAATACAACAAACAGTGCCGCTGCCGCCAACCCCTCCGCCGGTTAGAAGCCGCTTTCAAAAAGCAAAGCAGCATATTTCTCGCGTACGTATGCGCCCAGTAAAACATAAAAAAGTTCGAAGAGAGCTGTCTGCCGGTGGTGTGGCAGTAAGGCAAGAGCGCGGGCTATGGCTGGTTGCGCTCTTAAAAACGGAACATCGCAGGGGGCAAGTATGGGTTTTGCCCAAAGGGCATGTAGAGCTGGATAAAAAAGAACGTGTTGATGATGCTGCAAAGCGAGAAGTACAAGAAGAAGTTGGTATTATTGATTTAGTAGTAAGGCAGCAACTGGGGACAACACAATTTGTTTTTCAGGCAGAAGAAGCACTGGTAAAAAAGACTGTTCATTACTACCTAATGGTAACGGAGCAAGTTGCATTGAAGCCACAAGAAGAAGAAGGGTTTATTGATGCGGGCTGGTTCCCAATTGGTGTTGCAATTACGATGCTTGAATACGATACGGACCAAGACATAGTCGCAAAGGCCCAAATAATACTTGAGGGAAAGACAACGCGTATTCCCAAAAAACAAAAATCCCGAAGAAGTATCCGTATTCATTCGTAACGTAAAAAAGCTAACGAAGCTAATGCAGCTATAAGCTATAAGCTAGCTTTAGCAGTTGTTCCGGATGCATGTTTGCTTGCTGTAGTTGGTGATGAATAGGGGAAGATACATGAAAAGATGGAATGGTATTTAATTCGAGTACGTCGATAGTTCCATCGTTGGCTATCATGTCTATTGTTGCAATACCGCTACACCCAAGAGATGTGTACACTTCTTCCGCAATAGCCTCTGCTTGATCAGCAAGCGGGGAATCTGATTCATGTACGCCATGAAAATGCGCGCCGGCTTTTCGTTGCTTTTCATAGTAGGTATAAAACAAAGCTGCTTTTGGGGTAATGATAGTCGGCGGAAGTGAGTGGGGAACGGTATCAGTACCGGAATATACCGTGACAGAAAGCTCTAAACCAGGCCGATACTCTTGAATAAGAATATCTTTTTTACTATTTTTTGCTTCTGCAATTGATTGTTGCAATTGTTCAAATTGTTGTACTCGAACTACGCCATGACTGCCTGATCCGTTCACTGGTTTTATGAAAAATGGCGCGAGGAAGTCTTGCCAAATAGTTCGCGCACTATCTTCGGTGTGCTCGTTATGGGGAAGAAGTTGCGTGTAGGGAGTCGGCGCAATATGCGATATGGCATGCGCAAAGTGATGCTTGCTGAATGCGTGTTGGCTAGTATGTTGCCCTGAACCTGCAACGGGAATGCCGAGCATGTCACCTGTTGCGTGCATAGCGCCGTCATCTCCTCCTTTTCCGCGCAAAAGTGTGATGATAGAATCAACGTTTTTTGCAAGTAATCTCTCCAACCCTTTTTTTGGCTCTTGAGGGGCAGTCGCCTTAAACAGCATTTCCATGGTGCGTGCAACGTCGCCGCCTCTTGGAAGTGTGCCCACAGGGACTTTCCATTGCCCGTCGCTTGTTACTTCAACGGGAGTTACGTCGTACGCAGAGCGGGGAATATTTTGGCACATCCATGTTCCGCTTTCGCGCGACAACGCTGCATGTTCTTCTTGTCCGCCAGTAAATACGACAATTTTCGGTCTCATCTAATTAGTATACCATTGAATTTTCTTCATGGTATGCTAACTCAATGATGAAAAAATATACTCTAGGGGTATTAATTATTTCATGTCTGTGTGTAGCATTTCCGGCAAATGCAGCGCTCCTTGGTCAGGTAAATAGCGCGTTTCAGAGCGTGCATGGTCGCATTCCAACATATTTGGAGTGGGAATACTGGGCAAATAGAGTATTAAATAAAGAAAAAACAACATACGAAGCATTGGTTGGCGCAATGGGATATCAAAAAGTGAACCCTACGGGTGCGGTACTAGCCAGCATTTCTCCGGTTGTTGTGCCGGGAGTCGCAACGTTTATCGCCGAGAGGGCGCTCTATGCCTCACCGTACAACCCCAACTTTTTACCCGACGGCATGTTAGTAAGAAACACCAGCAAAGCTGATATCTTTTATATTCAAGATGGTAAAAAAAGTGTAGTGCTTCCAAATATTCTTGCGAGGTGGTTTGGTGAAGCTCATTTTTTCAAAGGAGATTTTGTTATTACCGTGACAGATGCAGACCTTGCTCGTTATCCACTCACCACTGCAGTAAATCCGCTTTATATTGGAAAAGTATTGCAGCATCCGGATGGAACCCAGTTTTATATAGACGACAAGATGCGCAAGCGTCCAATGTCTGCAGCAGTTCGAACCGCGTTAAAGTTCCCTGGGAAAAATTTGTACCCAACTACGGCATCTCATCTCACGCAATTTAAAACAGGCCCAGCGCTAACTGGAAGCAAGCAACCTGGCGGCATGATAATTTACGACGGCGGTTTTCATGGTGGACGAATATGGAGATTAGAAGAAGCGAGTGACGGCGTAATTACGAAGAGATTGTATTTGGGCGATTATTTTTATGAAGCAGAATACTATCCCGATGAATCGCAGCGTGTTCAAGTTTCTGCAACGGAATTAGCAAGTTATAGGCGTGGGGCTAATATTAGTAAATATCCAGATGGTTGGGTTGTTAGTTTAAACAGCCAGCGATACGTGTTTCAGGATGGAAAACTAAGGCTGATTGGCTCTAATGAATTATTTAATGCGTTTGGGTATAACAGCAGGTATGTATTAACTGCATTTTCCCAATTCTATAGTACTGCTGCGCATGGGCAGCCAATAGGAGCGTTTAAAAAAATCATAGCCCCAAATATTAAGCTGGTAGGTACACTGAAATCATCGCCAAGCTCTGCAGCTAATTTAATAAAAGTGCGTCCAGACATTAGAACGTTAATTTCTACGTTGAATGCTATCGCACTACCTATATATGACCGCGAAATCACAGTCGCAGAAAATAGCTTTTGGATAGATTGGTTGTATAACGGGGAAGCGCAGAGTAAGGATCAGTTGCTGGCCGCGATGAAAAAGCATGCGGCAACAAAAAAGTTTCCTGTAAGAACTTCTCGCACTGCGGAATTGTCCGAAGACATTCTGCAGAACAAATGGTTTCCGTACTTGTTTTACTTCGTACATCAAAAAGAACCAAACGATGATGACCGTGATTACTGGTTCGACAGAATTAATGGTTCAGACCGAAACACCATCGAAAAACTCGGCGGAACGCTCCAGTGGCTGAAAGATACATCTGGCTTAACGCATAAATAGTTTCCGGTTCAGTGCGGAGAGGGAGAGATTTGAACTCTCGATACCTTTCGGTATGCCGCCTTTCCAAGGCGGTGCACTAGGCCACTATGCGACCTCTCCATAATATCAGTGATCTCGAGAGGATTCGAACCTCTGGCCCCCAGCTCCGCAAGCTGATGCTCTATCCGCTGAGCTACGAGATCGTGTATCCCTTATCATGAATGGGATTGGCCATTTTGTCTAATATAGTACACTCATATATATGAATTCGGAAAAAGTATACGAAACCATTGGGAAAATACCATCGCTATATGACGATATAGTCTTTGTAACGGGGTATAAGAAATCTATAGAGTATTTTGTTTCTCAGTTGCCATTTTCTGTTGACCAGCCTATACGGGTGCTAGACGCAGGGTGCGGTACGGGCTTTTATATATTCGCGATTTTACAGCGGTTTCCTCATGCAACAGTTGTTGGCTTTGATACAGGCGAAAAACTCATTCAACATCTACGAGCAAAACTGGAAGAAGAAAAGCTAACGCAAAGAGCGCGGGTTTTTGTTGCAAATATTCAAAGTCCCCTAACAGAAATACAGCACGAAACGTTTGATCTTGTTATAACTGCAGGGGTGCTTGAGTACGTACCCCTTAAAAAAACGATTCAAAACCTCGCGCGTTTTCTTGTGCTTGAAGGATATTTTTTAAATGCATCAATTAGGAAAAATATATGGGGAACTATTGTTTGCAAGTTTTATATATGTACACCGTACGGGGCAGCACAAAATACAAGCGTATTTGAGGAGAATGGATTTGTGTTACATAAAGTACTCGATGTGCCAAGTATTATTGCCGCATCTTTTAGGGATCCCCGAATATTCAAAAAAATTGTGGTATAGTTACAGCTATGAATCGCGAATCTTTGCGAGAAAAAAAACCCGTGCATCAACACAATAAACAGGTATCGCCTCAGCACACACGCATTGAGCGCATTGAGCATGAGGTGCAGCGGCACGAAAAGAAAGATTCTCGGTTCCGGCACGAACTCAAAGAAATGCAGAACGAGGACGATCTTCGCAAGATTGATGATGATGTGGAGGATGTTTCTACTCTGTTTGAGTGGGAGGCACCGGAACATATTCACCAAGATAGGGGAGTGAAGTGGTTTGCTCTTTTTGCGGGAGGTATTACGGCAATTGCGGTGGGGTTTGCACTTTTTGGAAACTTTATTGCGGCGCTAACGATAGGAATGATTGGTGTGTACATGTTTGTGGTGGCTCAACATAAGCCGTCCATAATTCGGTATCGGCTACTTACGGAAGGGGTTGCATTAAATAACACGCTGTACCATTACAAGCATTTGGAAGCATTTAATATTGTGTATGAACCAGGTAATGTAAAAACTGTTATTTTACGAAGTAGTCGTCGGTTAGTGCCGCTTATTCATATGGAAATAGGGAGTGCGGACCCGGTTGCAATTCGCGATATACTAGTCGAATTTGTACACGAAGACGTTCACCTTGAAGAGCCAGTTATTGATATTTGGGCAAGACGCTTAGGGTTTTAGGGATTTACGCATCAAGAGCTCTGCCCACAGGTATGCAAGCATAGATTCCGCGCCATAGTTTTGGTTTGGAATATCTAGGTTTAAACCATCTAGGCATGCACCAGTTTCTGTATCTGCCATTACAACATTTTTTGTATTTTTTCCAAAAAACCAATTATATGGTGCTTGCAATTGTTCAACAGTAACTTTTTCTGGAAACTGTGCTCGATACTCAAGAAGAAAATCATACATCGTGCCTGCTTCTATTGCTTGCTGGTCATATTGAGCGGCTACGCCGCCTTTTGCATACCAGCCAATGTTTCCAATTGGTATAAAGATATTGTTTTGTATCGTTGTTTGTATAAGAAAAGCTGCACTTGTGTGGAGGCATTCTCGTACTTTGTCTGAAGCTAATGCAGGGTTAGTGAGCATGCTGTGGGGAAGGAGCGCATTAGCATATGTCATACTCTCTTGAAACCATGGCCAAGCAGAAGATGATTGCGTTTCCCAAAGTGCAAGCAGATTATTTCTGTGAAGTGTAGCAATACGTTCATATTCTGGATATTCTGCGAGTGCAATAATCGTTTCTGCTAATGCGCGCGGTGCGGTAAGCGATTCTAAACGCGGAAGAAGATCTGAGAGTAATGCTTGGGCAATTATTTTTCGGTCGCTATTTGTATCATGGGATAATATATATGCATATGTCCGTGCCAGTCTTGCATACATGTCTTCCGAAACATCGTGCTTGAGCCAGGTGCCACTTGCATCTCGGAAGTTATAGTATGTTCCGGGAGCGTGGTGGGCGTCTCGAATAAATGTAAAGCAAGCATTCAGCAATACAATTGCTTGTTCGGATTGTGCGGGGAACTGTTGAATGTAGTTGAGTAATACGGTAATTGCACGAGCATTATCATCAACGCAGTACCCCTCTGCAAGATTTGGCTCTCGTTTAGTTGCGTGCTGGTAGAGCCCGTACGGCCCCATAAGCTTCTCGAAATGTATGAGGCTGATATTTTGGGGTTCTTGCATATTATTACATTTTATAGTATGTTTACAATGTAATGTCAAGAACATTGTATGAATCAACCACTGGATACCCTACGCAAAGTATTAAGCAGCAAAGAGCTGCCGTTGAACGTTATCTATGTTTCTTCATATATTCCTCGGAAATGCGGTATTGCAACCTATACGAAAGATTTAACAAATGCCATTAATCTTTTAAATTCTCGTTCATTGGCCGAGATATTGGCAATTAATCACCCAGAAGAAAACCTGGAATATCCGTGGGAAGCGAAATTTAAAATTGTGCATGATGACCTTGCAACGTACTTGTCCGCTGCGGAATACGTTAACCAATCGCATGCTGACATTGTCTCGCTCGAACACGAATTCGGATTGTTTGGGGGAGAGGCTGGAGAATATATATTACCGTTCGTAGATGCATTACAGGTTCCACTTGTTACGACATTTCATACGGTCGTGACAGATTACACTGGAAAGTATGCGGAGATTCTTAAACGGATAGCCCAAAAGTCCGAAGCTATTGTTGTGATGATGGAAGACGTTGCCCAGCGATTGGTAGAATACTATGGGATTCCCAAGGAAAAAATAGTAGTTATTCCTCATGGAGTGCCTGATATCTCGTTTAACTCCGGAGACATTCAAAAGCGTAAACGTAAAATGAGTAACCGATTGGTGCTGGGAAATATTAACTTGCTTGATGTAAATAAAGGAATTGAATATACCTTGGAAGCAGTTGCCGAAATAAAAAAAACGATTCCGGAAGTATTGTATGTGATTATCGGGCAAACTCATCCAGAGGTAGTACGGCGGAAAGGGGAGTCATATAGGAACTTTTTGAAAAAACGGATTCGAGAGCTCGGTATTGCAAATAACGTACGGTTTGTGAATGAGTATTTGTCATTACCAGAGCTCATAGATTGGCTCAAGGCAATTGATATATACATTACGCCATATCTTAACCCTCAGCAGGTAACATCGGGCGCTCTTGCATATGCTATAGGTGCCGGTAAGGCATGCATTTCAACGCCATATATTTATTCCAGGGAAATGCTTGCAGATAACCGAGGTGTTTTAACACCATTTCGGAATTCGTCAGCAATAGCACAGGCAGTCCTTGATTTAGCTAGCAATCCAGATAAGAAGAATACGATTGAGATGAATGCGTATCGATTTGGTCGCCTCATGACATGGCCTAACGTTGCGCAAAGCCAGTTGAATTTGTTTCGAGCTATCGTGGCAAGGACAGAATCTTCTCGTATACCGCAAGATACCCTTCAACCATCTGATCAATCGTAAAATTCTTTTCGACGTGTGTTCTGCACGCTTGCCTGTCTATGTGAGAGAGAAGATGCACCGCAGATATAGCCTCCTCGACTGAATAAATTAAAA
>JAQBWN010000001.1 GCA_027624555.1 bacterium
GCATGAAGAAATAAACCCAGATGAGTTGCGCGACTACGTTGCAAGCACACTCAAAAATACAAAGACACTAGATCTACTAAACACTCTCGCAAACAAATAAGCAGTAGACTATACTGTATATATGAACTACTTAATACCAACAGTTTTAGAAAAATCACAATTTGGAGAACGAGCATTTGATATTTATTCGCGTTTATTAAAAGAGCGTATTATTTTTCTCTCCGGTGGGATAGATGAACAAGTTGCAAACCTTGTTATTGCCCAGCTCATCTTCCTCGAACACGAGGATCCGAAAAAAGATATTACGTTATATATAAATTCACCAGGCGGACAAGTAACTGCTGGTATGGCGATGTATGATACGATGCAATTTATTAAACCAGATGTGTCGACAATCTGTTTTGGTATAGCAGCTAGTATGGGTGCTGTTATATTGGCAGCAGGTGCCCCAGGCAAGAGAATGGCGCTCCCAAACGCAGAAGTTATGATTCACCAAGTAATGGGCGGAGCTGAAGGCCAAGCATCAGATATCGAAATTAGTGCACGGCACATCTTAAGAACGAAGGACAAGTTAAACCACATCTTAGCCCAGCATACGAGGCAAAATCTAAAAAAAGTGGAAAAAGATACGGATAGAGACTACTATATGTCTTCAGAGGAAGCGAAAGAGTATGGCCTTATCGACAAAATTATAACAAAGGCATAAATCCTTCAGCATTTCTTACTTTATGATTTATTACTATATATATGGATATACTAACGGTTTTGCCCGCAATTGGGATGGCAATAGCAGGTATTGCTGTAGGGTACGCACTGCAGAAGAAAATGGGCTTAAACAAAGCGCAAAATATTGATAGTAAAATTGAACAAAAACTAACAGATGCAAAAGATAAGATAAAAAAATTACGAGAAGAAGCAGATATACACGCATCGCAGCACAGGGCAAAAATCGAACAAGAACTAGATGAACGAAGAAAATCAATTATCGAACTTGAAAAGCATATTGCTGAACGAGAAGAAAAACTTGAAACAAAGATTTCATCTGTGGAGCTAAAAGAAGAGGAAATATCTTCACTTCGTACTGCATTAGAAAATGAAAAAACGACGCTTAAATCCTTGCAAGAAGATGAACAAAAGCATCTTACGCAAATTTCCGGACTAACCGTACAACAAGCTGAAGCTAGAATGCTGCAACAAGCAATCGATTCCACGAAAGAAGAAATCGTTCGAAGAGTGCGCAAATTAGAACAAGAAGGAGAGCACCAATTAGAGGAAAAAGCACGCGATATTCTTTCGCTTGTTATCCAACGCTATGCATCGTCTCATGTTGCGGAAAACTCCACATCGTATGTTGATGTTCCAGACGAATCTATGATTGGAAGAATTATTGGAAAAGAAGGAAGAAACATTCAACATTTAGAACGCTTAACGGGATGCGAAATCGTTATCGACGAAACTCCGAATTCTATTATGATTTCTGGCTTCTCGCCTGTTCGCAGACAAGTTGCTAAAAAGGCAATTGAAGCACTTATGAAGGACGGTCGTGTACATCCAGGTAGAATCGAAGAAGTAATCGAAGAAGCAAAGAAAAAAATCAACGATGACATGCGTGAAGCAGGTGAAGCCGTTGTGTATGATTTGGGAATTGTAGATTTTCCTCCACAACTTATTCAATTAGTTGGACGCATGAAATACAGAACAAGTTATCGCCAAAATATTCTTCGCCACAGTTGGGAAGCAGCAAGAATTGCGATGATGTTGGCAGAAGAACTTGGGGCGAACGTAAATATCGCAAAGAAAGCAACGTTGCTCCACGATATTGGAAAAGCAATAGATCATGAAGTAGAAGGTAACCACGTAGAAATTGGTGAGAAGATTATGCGCAAGTACGGAATAGACGAAGCTATTATTAGAGCAGCTGCAGCCCACCACGAAGACTACCCGTTCGACACCAAAGAAGCGATTATCGTACAAGTAGCAGATGCAATATCTGCAGCACGACCAGGTGCCCGCAAGGAAAACATGGGCGAATATGTAAAACGCATGGAAGACTTGGAACAAATTGCGACCAGCTATGCGGGCGTGAAGAAAGCATATGCAATTTATGCAGGCAGAGAAATTAGAGTGTTCGTGGAACCCGGAGAAATAGACGACTTGGCAGCAATTACACTGGCACAAAATATTGCAAAACAAATAGAACAAGAACTTACGTATCCGGGAGATGTGCGCGTGAACGTAATTCGCGAGATTAGAGCTGATGCGTTAGCGAGATAAAACGTATGGATACTCAACGTATCGGTCTTCACGTATCAGCTGCTGGGGGGCTTGCGAATGCCCCAGAGAACGCAAAAGCAATGGGTGCTGAATGTTTCCAGTTCTTCTCACGAAGCCCTCGTGGTGGTGGTGCAGCGGTTATTACAGATGAACAAGCTGATCTATTTAAAAAAAGATCTAAAGACTATGACTTTGAAAGCTATATCAATACTCCCTATTATATAAATTTTGCATCGAAGAATAATAAAATTTATCACGGATCTATAAATGCAGTTCGTGAAGAATTAACTCGAGGTACAAAACTGGGTGTGAAGTATGTCGTAACTCATTTGGGTAGTGCAAAAGATCATGTAGAAAACGTCAAATCTTCCGAAGTGCCAGCATCTGCGCTCAATCAAGCAATAGAAGGGCTAAAAAATATATTTGAAACAGATGAAAATCTCACAACTGAATTGTTGCTCGAGATCAGTGCAGGCGCCGGTGCAGTGCTTGGCGATTCATTCGATGAATTAGCGACGCTTCTAGAAGGCCTTGCTCGTCCTGATGTGCATGTATGTTTAGATACGTGCCACATGCTTGCATCTGGTTATGATATTCGAACTGAAGAAGCATTGGAAAAAACAATGCAAGAATTTCGCTCAAAAATCGGCATAGAACACTTAAAATTAGTTCACATGAATGATTCTAAAAAAGAATTAGGATCGCACAGAGACCTTCACGAACATATAGGCATGGGTGCAATTGGTGAAACAGGCTTCATGGCGCTTCTAAAGCATCCAGATTTTCAACATGTGAACTTTATACTAGAAACAAAACACGATGAATATATTGCGAAAGATTTGAAGTTTTTGCGAGACAACAGAGTATGAGCTTTCAACCTGCCCTCACCCTAACCCTCTCCCCAATTGGGGAGAGGGGAACGCCTTACGCCAGAACTTTATGAACAGAGACGAGAAACGAGCGGCGTTACAGCACTTAAACGCAGAACAACTCCCTATAGTAATTGCAAATTCGAAGCTCCATGAAGGAACAAAACAAGCAGTGCCGGGGGATGGCAACCCAGATGCTGATATTCTTATTATTGGCGAGGCGCCTGGTAAAAAAGAAGATGAAACAGGAGTGCCGTTTGTAGGTGCAGCAGGGAAGTTGTTAACGTTACTACTCGAATCTATTGGCATGAAACGGGAGGATATTTTTATCGCTAATGTGATAAAGCATCGTCCGCCAGATAACCGCGACCCCATCCCTTCAGAAATTGCCGTTTATGCTCCATGGCTGGCAAAGCAGATTGAGATTATTGATCCAAAAATTATCATAACACTCGGACGTTTTTCTATGGATTTTATGCTAGGCTCAGGGTTTTCTATATCTCAGATTCATGGCCAGCCAAGAGAAAAAAATGGGAGGGTAATATTGCCATTGTATCATCCCGCAGCTGCGCTGTATTCCGGAAAATTACGACCAGTGCTTTTTGAAGATTTCCAAAAAATCCCCAAAATACTTGCTCTCATAGGCAAATAATCGTATTGTACTTGTACTGCTCAGATGGCGGAATCGGTATACGCGCATCCTTGAGGTGGATGTGGGAGCAATCCCGTGCAGGTTCAAGTCCTGTTCTGAGCACCAGGGCGATTAGCTCAGTGGTAGAGCAACTCGTTTACACCGAGAAGGCCGGGGGTTCGAATCCCTCATCGCCCACTAATAAAAGACAATACTTAGTTTGAATTATCTGCCCATTCTGCTATGCTCGTATCACAATTGAATAATAAATATGCCGCGGTAGCTCAGTGGTAGAGCGCAGCCCTGGATCTTCGGGGCCCTTCTCAGTAATGGGGAGTGTATAAACTGGGTGAACTCGGGGAACACTTTATAGGTGAAAGCCTAGAAAACAATCCCGAGCCAAGCTAAGAAGGGTTTAAGTTTCTTAGAAGGTGTAGAGACTAGCGAGTGAGTCCCAACAATAATCTCGCAGACAGCGCCCAGCTCCTATGCAAATAGGATGATGATATAGTCCAAATTCAGCCTTGGAAGAGGCTGGCGTCGACAGTTCAATTCTGTCCCGCGGCACAGAGAAAAATAGGCGGGTATCGTATAGTGGCTATTACACCTGGTTGCCAATCAGGAAGCACGGGTTCGACTCCCGTTACCCGCTCCATGAACTTACAAGACAAATCGTGCGTCCCATGCAAGGGCGGAATACCTCCATTAACTCGAAAAGAGTTTGGGCCGATGCTAAGTGAAGTTAATTCTGCTTGGGAAGTTATTGATAACAAAAAATTACGGCGAACATTTGAGTTTCCGGCGTTTATGGACGCAATTGCATTCGTAAACAAGATTGCAGACATCGCTGAGAGGGAAGGGCACCACCCAGACATCCAAATACACTACAAACAGGTGATAATTGAGCTTTGGACGTTCAAGATTGATGGGCTGTTTGATAACGATTTTATACTAGCTACTAAAATCGACGAACTAACTAACTAGGCTAGCGTAGATCCCTTGGCCAAGCCCCCACGACGCCAAGGCTAAGTGGGGCGCAGCCGGAATGACAAACTAACGCTCCTAATATGCCTTTATATAGGCATATTATTAGTATATTGACGGAAACCACTACATAGGTATTGACTTTTTCTGCAGTTGTGCTATAGTTATGCGTTTCGCCTGATAGATCTCATTCTATCAGGCTTTTTAGTTGCCCAAATTTTGGCAGCCCCTCACTCACAAGAGGCGTTCATTCTCTAAGATGCTCTATGAAATACAGCAACATCTTGAGACACAAACACCTCACAAACACCATTATTACGCTTACAGCTCTTGTACTCCCTGCACAGGTAATGGCGTTTGAATTGCCAATACAGATAACTCCCTATATTACGCCCATAGAGGCTACTGAAACTACTCACTCATACCTTTCTGGTACAGTAGTAGCGAATGCTTCTCCTGTAACAACTGTTACACAGTTAACGAAGCGCACTGTGACTCCTCGTACATATTCAGGCAGCTCAGTAGTAATGGAAGGTATTGCAAGTTATTACAGTAAAGCCGGGTGTCTTGGGTGTAATCCACTATTTGTGATGGCAAATGGCCAGGTATTGGATGATAACGCTCTTACTATGGCTATCGGTGCCGATAAGAAACACTTAGTAGGGTACAATGCTCGAGTTACTAATCTTGTAACTGGACAATCTGTTGTAGTTCGAATTACTGACACTGGCGGATTCTACAAAGACAAATATGGAAACCGAGTAGCCGATCTTACGATTGGAACAAAAAAAGCAATCGGAATGAATGGTGGACTTGGAAAAGTTCGAGTAGAGGTTCTGTAATTCCAAGTTTGTCATGCCGGACTTGATCCGGCATCCAGACAAGCGCGACGTGGATTCCGGGTCACGGCCCGGAATGACAAACTAAAACGAATCATCTTAAAGCCCCGGATATCGGGGCTTTTTTGGTTTGCATGAGCAACTTTTTTGTGCTATAATAAGCATAACAAATGCTGAAGAAACACAAACATATAAACACATTTATTGTTCAATATATTCCGTTATTCCTCATCGGGGCTATAGTCCTTGTGAACGCCTATCCTGCGCCGGCACTTGCTTTTGTTAATACAATTCAATCACCGGCTACGTTTACCTATGGAAAAATAATCGAGGTAACTGCTTCTGCATACTCATCCACCCCAGATCAAACTGACGCATCTCCATTTATTACAGCAAGCGGGGATCATGTACGGTATGGCATTGTGGCTGCAAACTTTCTGCCAATGCATACGAACGTACGAATAGGAAATGAAATATTCACGGTAAAAGACAGGATGAATGAACGATATAATAACGTACCAATTATTGATATCTGGATGCCTTCGCGTGAGGCAGCACTGGCATTCGGCACGCGCACTATCCTGATCGAAATAGATCGCTAGCAAATACCAGTTGACTTTTCCCATAGGGTACGTAGAATTACCTGTATTCTATGGATTACCTACGAGCATTTGAATTAAAGCAAATAGAAGGCATTGACCGTCCCATCCTTCGAGCTGGTGACATTGTTCGAGTTGGAACAAAAGTAATCGAGGGGGACAAGTCTCGTATTCAAGCCTTCGAAGGTACAGTTATTGCTATCCACGGAAGCGGACCTTCTAAGTCCTTCACTGTTCGTAGAGAAACAGGGAAATTTGCCGTTGAACGAGTATTCCCTCTATACAGCCCACTCATCACCAATATTGAAATCGTAAAACGTCAGAAGGTTCGTAAATCTAAACTCTATTACTTACGACAAGAAGGACGTCGCAGAGTGAAAGAAGATGGAGTTTCTATGCAACGCCACGTAAAAGAAGATTCCGACAAAAAGCGACTTGCAGCAGATAAGATAAAACGAGCGGAAGAAAAGGCAGTTGAGGTAGAACGCAAAGCCCTTCGACAAGCTCAGGGTGAACTAACAAAAGACGCAGAAGCAACCGAAGAAATTACAGAGACTACCGAAGAAGCAAAATAATATACCCACAAGCCCCGCATAACGGGGCTTGTCCTATGCAAACAGGCATTTGTTTGGTATTACATATACACGGCCTAGTGGCGAAGTGGCTAACGCGTAGGTCTGCAAAACCTTCATTCGCCGGTTCGAATCCGGCCTAGGCCTCGGAAAATTAAATACATTGCCCGGGTGGCGAAACGGCAAACGCTGTGGCCTTAAAAGCCACTGTCAGAAATGGCTTGTGGGTTCGAGTCCCACCCCGGGCACAATAGGATAATCAACGCCAAAGTAGCGAAGAGAAATAATATATTATATTCTTAGTATATGAATTTTGAACGCACCCCCGAACAACCTGCTTCCGCAGAGAATGTCATAACTACAATGGAGACAGGGGATGGACTTTCTACAGAACAATTACAAACAGTGAAAAGTATCCAAGAAATGGGGTCAAGGTATCAATACTCTCCTAGAGCTACTCGGTTGGAATATGACCCTGCTAAAAATGGGAGCGTTGATAAAACACTTGCCTATATTGCGAATAAACTTTCAGTAAAGGGCGATGTAATTGAAAAACGTTTCAGGGAAAAATATCCTAATTTAGAAGACAACGAATTGCATCAATAATTTCTCGATTTAGCCGATGATCAAATTAGCGACCTAATTGACGAATTGCACAACGAACATGCAAGAACATACATTAATGGCGTCACCAGAAAAGATGAAGCGGATAGATTCCGGTTTTTTGATAAATTCGGGATTTCGCTAGATCCACTTTTTACAGCATTAAACAGACATGAGAGCGGCGACGATCTTTCCGAAGAAGAGATTGGTGAAATCGAAGATACCTTGGAAGAGTACATAGGAGCTGTCTCGGGTGTGCTTAGCAGAGAATCCCATCAACAAAAACAAGCAATTGAAATACAGTTAAAGAACAACCACCCCGGCTTACTATTTATGCACCAAGGTGAAAAAACAGCTGATTATCTGCAACGAGTTAAAAAATACTTTAACCAGTCTCCGAAATAACCCCTATGAACATGGAAAGACCTCCCACCCCGCCATCTACGCCTCGAAGCGAGGAGCCACCTGAAGACAAGCGGAATTTTGATAGTAAAGACCCGTTTGAGTTTTTAGGCGTGGATAGAAACGCCACAGACGATGAAATAAACAAAGCGCGCAGAAGAACACAGCGAGAGTTTCATGAAGATGCTAGGAGTACTAACCCACGTGCCCCTGAATTTTTTAAGAAGGCAGTAGAAGCGCAGAAAAAAATATCAGAATACAAGAAACCACGCAACGCAGCCCCAACGCCCCCAGTAGAGAAAAGCGTATACGTGCGGATGGGAGAATCAACGATTCTTAAGGGCCTATCATTAGACCCGAAAGATTTTGGCAAAACTAAGCTTACAGCTAATAAGCTTGGGGTAACCAGTGAAAAAGTTGCAGAGCTAATTCACGGACCAGAAGCTCAAGATAGGTTGCGCCGTGGCGTAGATACGTTTACAGAGGCACATAGAAATGATAGTTCTGAGAAATTTGCACAACAAGCTGCTACATATATTCAAGAATGGGCCACGCATGGCATACATGTTGGAATTGACCTATTTACGGGGCAAAACAGAGCGAGTATAGAAAATCTAGTAACAAGAACTGCTGAAGATATGTACTGGTTTAAAAAAGCTGAATTTAAGCCTTTTGTTGAGGGTTGGATATCTTCAGGCTGGCAACCAAACCAGAAAATACTAGACTTTCTCAAAACAATCTAATTCTAATATCTGATACAGCTCTAACGCATTTTGGATAGAGGATCTCGGTATCTCATACTTGCTCGTGCTTTTTCTTCCGCTTGGAACATGTAATCGAATAATTTCTACCGTATCTGCGCCCCACTTATCCCATAGCTCTATACCTTTTTCGCGAATTTCATTTGGGAATACATCAAGCAGACGGTCATCGCGCTCTACGCGCTCAAAGCCTTGCGCTACTAACTCGTTATAAGAGTCTTCGACCATTAGTGATACTCAAGGTTAGCAATAACTTCCTGAAAGTCTTCGGCTAGGGGCGCAGTAAATGTCTTTCGTTTTTCATTCGGTAATAAAACAGTTAAATGCTCGGCATGCAGAAGCTGGCGCTTCACCCCATTCGGCTGCCGCTTGCGTTTAAATGTATATAAACTATCTCCCACAATTGGGTATCCAAGAAAATGAAGATGGACTCGAATTTGGTGCATTCTACCGGTAAATGGAATTACACGAAGGAGCGCGTACATGCTCCCAAATCTTCGTTCCATCACCCATTCTGTGGCAGACTCTTTACCTGCGTCATCTACCGCGCGACGCATGGGGTTACGACGACTTCGCATGATAGGGCGAGTAATTCTTCCATCTTTACCCCCCGGAACGCCAAATACAAGCGCCAGGTATTCTTTTCGAACCCTTCGAAGCGCGAACTGATTCTTGAGATGCAAAAAGGCCGTTTCATTCTTTGCCAAAATCATAACTCCGCTCGTGTCTTTATCGAGCCGATGAACTATTCCTGCACGTCCGATATCTCCAACATGCGTTACATTTGGATACCTTGCAGCAAACCAATCCGCTATTGTTCCGGACTTTATACCAACTCCTGCATGCACCGCGATACCAGGGGGCTTGTCTATAACTACGACGTCGTGATCTTCATAGAGAATTGGGATTTTTATTGCGGGTGCCTCAAAAGAGGCAGTAGAAGCTTCTTTAGGGGACGCAATATCGAGAGATACACTGTCTCCAATTCGCAGAATATACCCCGTCTTTGCCGCCGAACCATTTACCAGTATTTTTTCTTCCTTAATGGCTTTCTGCACAACAGTACGCGAAAAATCATCTAGCCGTGCCGTACAAAACACGTCGAGTCTTTGCCCTGCCAGGTTTTCATCTATAGGTATAGATATTGACATACGGGTGAAGTATACGGATATTCTACAAAAAAGCGAATATACGCTTGCAACTTTAAGCAATGTGGTATTATTCTTGAGTATGAAAAAGTGGATCACAATAAGCAGTATCAGCGTCCTCGTACTATTCGTTTTGGGCTTTATTGGGTGGAGACTGGTTGCAGAACGCACGGAAAAACCCCCTCGAACAGTTGCAGCTACTCGCCAAACGGTTACCAAAGACATATCATTTACCGGAACAGTTGAAACGGAACAATCTGCGGATATATCTTTTGAGCTCTCTGGGATAATCAAAGATTTATATGTTTCTGTGGGCGACACGGTAACTAAGGGCCAGAAACTTGCTCTTCTTGACCCTAGAAGCGTAGAACTAGAATTGGCAAAAGCCCATGCGGATACCGTAAGTACCTCAGTGCTAGACAAATTATCATGGCAAAAAGCCACGGATGCTGCGCAAAACACGATAGCAGAAAATACAAAGAGCCTGGAGCAAAAACGCCAAGCCGTGCGCGATGCCAAAACAGCACTAGATCAATCCAGTGAAATACATGCAAAAAAATCCCAAGAGAGCGGGGACGATTCTTCTATAACACTTTCCGCATACGCAACAGTTTTAACAAACAAAGCAGCATACAACAGTGCCAAAGCCGCACTTGAAACTGCACTTAAATCTACCTCTTCATCCAACATAGCTGCGAAACATGCTGCAGATATCGCTTATGCACAATTAGTGAGTACTCAACAGGCAGCGCTAGGAGACTCCGGATTATCATCACTACGCTCGCTGGAAAGCTTAGCAAGATTAAAAGCAAGCAAGGGTATAATACGCGCTCCGTTTGACGGCGTAATTACAAGAAGAAGTAGTGAACTGGGAGAACTTGTAACAATCGGGCAAACTGTTCTCAAAATTGAAACGGTAGACCGTTTGCGATTTGCGGCCGATGTGGCAGAAACGGATGCCTTTGCACTCAAAGAAAATATGAATGCATCAATTACGTTTGACGCCCTATCATCAAATCAGACAATTAATGCAATAGTTGCACAAATATATCCGACAGCGTTACTGCTTGATGGCGTTCCGACGTTCCGCGTTTTATTACACACTACAGATACTTCACTTCCACTTCGAGGGGGCATTACTGCAAACATAGTTGTACACGCAGAGAAGAAAGATGACGTAATTGCCATACCGCGTAGAGCTATTATCACAAAGTCTGACAAGCAGTTTGTCCGTATACAAAGAGACGATCTGGAACTTCAAGAAGTTGAAATTACAACGGGGGTAGTCGGGTCAGACGGATTAGTTGAAGTAACTTCTGGGCTGTCAGAAGGTGACAAGGTTGTAACTCAGTAGTATTCATGTCGCTTATCGACATAAAAAATATAAAGAAAGTATACGGTGAGGAAGATGTAGTAACGCGCGTTCTTCATGGAATTTCTTTTTCCATTGACGAGGGGGAATTTATTTCTATTATGGGCCCGAGCGGGTCTGGAAAATCTACTCTCCTGCACATTCTCGGACTTCTCGACCGGCCAACAAGTGGCACCTATTTTTTTGAGGAAGAAAACACTGCACTTCTTTCTGATGAAGCATTAGCCGAACTACGCAATCAAAAAATAGGGTTCGTATTCCAGTCATTTCACTTACTTGCGCGTACAAGTGTGCTAGAAAATGTCATACTGCCCCTGTATTACTCAGCTGTTCCTAAAAAAGACTACGTAAGCAAGGCAAAGATTGCACTGGAACACGTGCAATTAAGCCATAGATTAAACCACTTACCTCACCAACTCTCAGGAGGGGAGAAACAAAGAGTGGCTATTGCACGGGCTCTAGTAAACGACCCGAAAGTGTTGTTTGCTGATGAACCGACAGGGAACTTAGACTCAAAGACAGGGAAAGCAGTGATGGATACTCTTGATGCTCTTCACAAACAGGGAAAAACGATAATCATTATCACTCACGAAACGTCCACCGCAGCGTTTGCCAACCGCATTATCTCAATATCGGACGGAGCTGTAGTATCGGATCAAACATCCGGCACAAAACACACGCATTATACCAAATGAATTTCACCACTACAGCGAAAACTTCACTGCGAGCACTTCGAGCCCACCTCGGCAGATCAATGCTAACCATTTTAGGCATCGTTATAGGGGTGGTTGCAATAGTTCTCGTTATTGCGCTTGGCCAAGGTGCGCAAGATCTTATCTTGAGTCAAGTACAAAGCATTGGGTCCAATACCGTCGTTGTTCGCCCGGGACGGCAACCAACCGGGCCATCGGATGTTGCAGATACTATTTTATCTGACTCTTTAAAACAACGGGACGTTACTGCATTGTTAAAAACTGCAAATGTTCCCGACCTAGAATCTGTGGCGCCCGCAGTGCTCGTTCCAGGAGCTATTGCATATGAAAATACGTTATTTCGCGGCACTGTTCTTGGTTGGACGCCAGAAGCGCTGGGACAAGTTTTTAACGTGTATCCGGACCGAGGAGCATTCTTTACCGCCGACGACGTAAAACAAGCAGCTCGAGTAATTGTAATAGGCAACAAAGTAAAAGAAGATTTATTTGGAGATTCTGATGCGCTTGGAGAATTTGTAGCGGTAAAAGGACAAAAGCTGCAGATAGTTGGCATACTGCCGCCAAAAGGGCAGGTGAGTGCATTTAATGTAGATGAAATTGCATTAATCCCATACACAACTGCACAAAAGACTATCTTGGGAATCGACTATTTTCATGAATTTTTTATTCGAGCAAAAAGTGATGTAAATATTGATGTAGTAGTAGAAGATATAAAAGCAACACTTCGAGAAACACATAATATTACAGATCCGGAAAAAGATGATTTCTTCGTGGTAACACAAGCGAGTGTGATAGAAACGGTAAAAACAGTTACACAAACACTCACTATATTCCTCGTAGCCATAGCGTCCATTTCACTTATGGTTGCCGGAATTGGAATTATGAACATCATGTTGGTATCCGTAACAGAACGAACACAAGAAATTGGACTTCGCAAAGCACTTGGAGCAACAAACCGAAATATTTTGCTCCAATTCTTGATAGAATCGCTTATTTTAACGAGCACAGGGGGAATAATAGGTACAACAATTGCAATTGCGCTTGCTGCGCTTGTAAGCTACATAGCGCAAACGTATTTTACCATCGCCTGGCCGTTCACATTACCTCTAGGTGCGATTTTTCTTGGTGTTGGGGTATCCAGTGCCATCGGACTCTTATTCGGCATCTACCCGGCTCGTAGCGCCGCAAACAAAAACCCAATCGAAGCGTTGCGGTTTGAATAAAAATAATGTGGGCCTGGCAGGGATCGAACCTGCGACATGTACCTTATAAGAGTACCGCTCTACCACTGAGCTACAAGCCCTCACGACTAAACATATTTATTGCACAAAGCAGGGTATTTGGCTACTCTTTTGGAAATAAGCGCGCGTAGCTCAGTGGTAGAGCGCTTCCTTGACATGGAAGAGGTCGCTGGTTCGATTCCATTCGCACGCACAAATTTTTAAATCCTTCCCTTGCCAGCCATAGCTTTAGCGACGGCTGGTCGTGCGCACTTCGACTAGATTACGCAACCGCGGGTGCGGGGGATATATCCGGAGAACCTGTTGTAGGAAGTATTTCGGCATCTTCTTTCACCACGTCTGGATCTGCGCCACCCATCAAATCTGCGAATTGTTTTTGGCCGATTGTTTCTTTGACGATTAATTCTTGCGCAATAAGTTCTAATTTTTCCCTATTTGCAAGAAGAATTTCTTCCGCACGTTTTTGTGCATCTTTCAAAATTCCCGCAACCTCTTCGTCAATTAATGAAGCGGTTTTTTCAGAATAATCTCGCCCTTCGTGTAAGTCTCTTCCGAGGAATACTTGGTGGTCTACTTGACCATAGGTAACAGGGCCCATACTGGACATTCCAAACTGCGTTACTATGCGACGTGCAAGTTTCGTAGCTTTCATTAAATCATTACTTGCGCCTGTGGTGAGTTCTTTATACTGGATCAATTCTGCTGTATATCCGCCCATCAGAGTTGCGAGTTCTCTCAAAAATCCTGTCTTGGTATGTAATCGCTTGTCCGTTTCCGGCAATTTTAACGTGTACCCACCCGCAAATCCTCGCGCAATAATCGATATTTTCCGCACTGGGTCGGAATCGGGAGTGTAGTACGCAACAACTGCGTGGCCGGCTTCATGATACGCAGTGAGTTCTTTTTCTTTCTTCGAATACACTCGGCTTTTCTTCTCTGGACCAAGCAAAACCTTTTCAATACTTTCTTCCACATGGCGCTGCGCAACTTTCTTTTTATTCTCTCTTGCAGCAAATATTGCAGCTTCGTTTACCAAGTTCGCAAGATCAGCACCTGAAAACCCTGGGGTTCGCTCACCGATATTGCGAAAATCAACATCTTTTTCTAATGGAACTTTTTTTGCATGAATAGCAAGAATTGCTTCGCGCTCTTTGATATCTGGCAAATCCATCGTTACCTGCCTATCAAATCGACCTGGGCGGAGCAGTGCTGGGTCTAATACGTCTGGGCGGTTCGTTGCGGCGAGTACTATGACGTGGTCTGTTTGCTCAAATCCATCCATTTCTACAAGAATTTGATTCAATGTCTGCTCTCGTTCATCATGTCCGCCTCCTAAGCCTGCTCCACGGTGGCGACCTACTGCATCTAATTCGTCTATAAACATAATAGCAGGGGAGCTACGCTTCACCTTTTGAAACAGGTCTCGCACACGGGAAGCACCTACGCCCACAAACATTTCAACGAATTCAGAACCTGAAATGCTAAAAAATGGCACCCCTGCTTCACCTGCAACTGCTCTGGCCATCAGCGTTTTCCCCGTACCAGGAGAGCCAATCAAGAGCACACCCTTAGGAATACGTGCGCCAATGTCTTGAAACTTTTTTGGACTCTTCAAAAACTCTACAACCTCCATTAATTCTTGCTTTGCTTCTTCATTTCCTGCTACGTCAGCAAATGTAGTTTTCTTTTTCTTTGTTTGATCTATAGGGCCTGAAGTCATTTGGCCAAAGTTTATTGCTTTATTACCCATATTTTGAGCGCCACGCATCATAAACCACAAGAAAAAGGCGAGGAGTGCGAATGGCAACAGCACGGGGAGTAATGATGCAGCCCAGAACGAAAAGCCAGATGGTTTTTTGATAGTAAGTTCTATTTTGCGCAGTGATTCTTCAGAAACGCCGAGATTTCTAAATGTGTCTGTTACAGAGGCATCCGTCTCTTTTTGTGTAATAAGCTTTTGAGAAGAGTCGCTTTTTAGGGTTACTAATAGATCATTCTGATCTATAGTTATATTCGAAACGTTGTTCTTCAAAATTTCGTCCACAACCTGAGACATGCTCACGTCTCGTTGATTACTCACAGGGCTGCCATATAAACTAAAAAGCAGTGAGCCCGCAACTACACAAAGTAGTATGATTCCGATGTTTTTGGTCCAAGAATCTTGTTTGAATTGACGAATAGGTGATGTTTGCATACCAGGAATAATGCCGTGCACCGTAGCCAAACGCAAGAGGAGATACTACAATGTTTCCACGCCCCTGTAGTTCAACGGATAGAACGAGCCCGTCCTAAGGGTTAGATGGAGGTTCGATTCCTTCTGGGGGCACCTTTCGATAAACTCAAGGTAAACAACAACATGCCAAAAACACCGACATTCGACATCGAACACCAGTATTGGTCACAAGACATCGCACATATTGCAGGGCTTGATGAGGCTGGAATGGGGGCGCTTGCCGGCCCGGTTATTGCTGGTGCGGTGGTGTTTTCAGAATCTGCATTAGAAAAAATTATTGAAAACCAGAAAAGTTTTCCAATTAGAGATAGTAAATTATTATCAGAAAAGCAGCGCGAGAAATCAGCCGTCTTCATTCGAGAAATAGCACATTTTTTTGCAATTGGAATGGCAAGCGCAGAAGAAATTGATAAAATAAATATTCGCAATGCTTCTCACTTGGCCATGCGACGCGCTATTGATGGATTAGCAAAAAAACCAGACATGCTTTTGATCGACGGAACGAGTGGCACTATCCACCCAACCATCTTTTCACTGTCTATTATTAAGGGTGATCAACTATCGTATTCAATTGCGGCCGCAAGTATTCTGGCAAAAGTTGCGAGGGATTCGATTATGAAAGAATTGCACACGTTGCATCCGGAATATGGGTTTGATTCCCATAAAGGGTATGGGGCGAAGAAACATATGGACGCGTTGGTACTGCATGGTGCAACAGAACATCATCGGAAATCTTATGCGCCGATAGCAAAGCTTTTACAATAAGTGCAGACCATGCGGCATGCCGCTTAACCAGCCCTCACCCTCCCGCCTGCTGGCGAGGATCCCTCCCCCAAATTTGGGATAGGGGATACGCTAAATTGACAAACTCATAACCATAATCTAATCTTGAACCACTATGGCAGTACCAAAGAAACGAACACCGAAGTCAAAGAAAGGGATGCGACGCAGCCATCATGGCCGAAAACCCGCAAAACTTGCTACGTGCCCAAACTGCAAATTAAGCATAACGTCTCATACTGCGTGCCCTACCTGCGGCATGTACCGTGGAAGACAAGTGATTGGAATGGCTGCAAAGATCGAAAAAACAGAGAAGAAACGAAAAGCAAAGGCACGAAGTACTGGCGCCTAATTTTGAAATAGGGTATACATAGAAAGTACTTTCTATGGCAAACCGTCATTTAAGCAGATCGATAGCACTCCAAAGCCTTTTTGAATGGGATATGCGTGGGCAGAATCCGACAACCCTTCAATTGATCGCCAAGCATAATATCCAAGAATTTGCGCCCGGGCTGGATGACGGAGATTTCATCTATACGCTCATGTACGGCGTAAAAGACAACATGGAAAGCATTAACGCTCTCATCCAAAAATCTGCGCCTGATTGGCCGCTGGAACAAATAACTACGGTAGATAGGAACGTATTGCGCATCGGTATATTTGAATTAATGATAGCGCATGCCCCAGACGTACCCCCGAAAGTTGCCATTAACGAAGCGATTGAACTGGCAAAAACGTTTGGAGGCCCATCCTCGGGAAAGTTCGTAAACGGGGTACTGGGAACAATTTATAAAAATATGGGAGAACCAAGAAAAGAAGAATAACTATGGAAATGCCTCTAGACCTATCACCACTCGAGAAAAAAATCGGGATTACATTTTTGGATAAGAACACGCTGCTTAGAGCACTTACGCATCGGTCATACTTAAATGAAAATCCCAAATTTGAGCTTGATCATAATGAACGGCTCGAGTTTTTAGGCGATGCAGTACTCGAGCTGATTGTTACCGACTACCTATACAGAACGTACGGTGAGCTCCAAGAAGGGGAAATGACTAATCTTCGGTCAGCAATCGTACGAGGAGAAATGCTTTCTAAAATTGCCGGTGATATGGGTATTGAAGAATATTTACTCCTATCTAGAGGAGAAAAAAAAGATACAGGGAAAGCCAGGCAATATATTTTAGCAAATGCCGTTGAGGCCGTTATCGGCGCTGTATACGAAGATCAAGGGTACGAGGGTGCAAAAAAACTCGTAGAAACATTTGTTATATCAAAACTCCCGGAAGTTGTTACAAAAGGCCTTCACATTGATATGAAGAGTAAGTTTCAAGAGCTTGCGCAAGAAAAACATCGCATTACTCCTGTATATAAAGTGCTGAGCGAGTCTGGGCTGGACCATCAAAAAGAATTTATTGTTGGAGTATTTCTCCATGATAAAAAAATGGGCGAGGGGAAGGGGCTTAGCAAGCAAGAGGCACAACAACAAGCAGCCACCGCAGCACTTGCTCTCATAGACCAGGCTTGACCAATTAGACTGTCCTGGGCTACTATTGCATCTATGTTACGAATTCGCTTACAACGACGAGGAAAACGAGGATATGCAACGTATCGCGTTGTAGTTGCTGATGGCCACGCACCTATTAAAGGCAGATTCATCGAAGATTTGGGCCATTACAATCCACATACGGATAGCTTTGTGGTAGATGCTGAATCGGTAAACAATTGGATTAAAAAAGGAGCGCATCCTTCTGACACTGTTCATAATCTACTAATCACGAATAAAGTCATCAAAGGCGAGAAAAAAATGCTTTTTCATCCAAAACCTAAAGCAGAAGTAGCTCCCGCAGAAACGGAAGCTGCAAATGCGAGTTGACGGAGAGCCTCCTTCTTGCTATTATAGATTTACTAACCGTTAATAACTTTCATACAACATTCCTATGGAAAATGATCGACAGTCTCATGATGTAGAGTTCGTAGAATACGTGGTTAAATCTATCGTAGACCACCCAGATGACGTAAAGCTGGAAAGAACAATAGACGAAATGGGAGTTCTTATTACTCTTGCAGTTAACCCGGAAGATATGGGCCAGATTATTGGTCGCCAAGGGGCAACAGCAAAATCTATCCGAACACTTCTTCGAGTTATCGGCGCGCGAAATAACGCACGAGTTAATTTGAAAATCAACGAACCAGAAGGTTCTACTCGCAATGTTCGGGGGGCAGAAGGTGTAGCAGTTCCAGCAGAAGGAACACCGTCAGAAGCGGTAACAGTAGAAGCACCAGCAGCTGATGCGGCTCCAGTGGCAGAAAAGCCAAAGCAATCAGTCGAAGAAGCGCTCGACGATCTCGATCTATAACATTTAATAAAGATCTAAAATAAAAACCTGCTCCTACGCAGGTTTTTATTTTTGTGGTAATATTTAGTAAACAATTACATATTTTTATTTTATTTGAATCGTTCATGTATTACCTTCACAAAAAAAGAGTTTTTCAATATATCTTTCTTTTTGCTTTTATTCTCTCGCCCCTTTCCTCCCACGCACAGACAAGCCCATATGGAAATCGTAATTCCACAGATGCGCAAGATGCTCTTTCCGGAAAAGCAGGGGCATATAGTCCGCCAGCAGTATACGCAACAAAGACAACGCTAAACCCCATTGATGCATCTGGCACAATTTCTGGAACATTTACCATATTAAACAACAGCAAAGAAACAGTAGGAGACATAAAATACCGCGTAGAATTACTCGAAGCTCTTCCGGAGGCAAATGAAAATGAATTTGTTGAAGATACAGGGCGCTTGTACGACAGCGTACTATCTAAAGAAATATTTGCACTTCTAAGTGGGGAAGAAAAAGTTGTTCCATTTACATACACCCCCCCAGCAGTTCCAGCGGGTGAATATCGTATTTCCATCCAAATTACAACGTCTCAAGGAAGAGACTTGGGTTGGGATACTACAAATGTTTCATTGCAAGGAACTGCTGATTCTTTTGTAGACCTCGTACCTGGGAATATCATCCTTCCAGAATTTCCTGATGAAGATATTCCATCAACGTCTGGGCCGAACGTTTCTCCAAATACTACTTTCTCGCTTGAAGCACTTGCGATAAATTCAGGGGATAGTGCAGTAACCGTGACTCCAACTCTTACTGTGTACAACCTTTCAACATCAAAGGGAGCCCTACAAACTATTCCTCAAGCAAGCATTACACTTACACCAAAACAAGAACTGGAATTTACGATACCTGTTACTGCAAGCACAACTGCCGGAGCATACTACGGAACCGTATCTCTTATGTCTGGCGCTACGCGAGTATCCCCCATTGCAGAATACCGCTGGGTAGTCCGCGGTTCTTCCGGAGCTATTATTTCTGCACGCATCAACAAACTGTTCACGAAATCAACTGAACAAGTAGAAGTATCAGTAGATTACGCTGGCCCCGCAGATGCAGAGACAACTATCAAAGGAACGCTTCTCATTGAAGTGATAGATGCAAACGGTGTTGCAGGAACGTTCACCGTCCCTGAACAACTAGAACTCACCGACGGTATTGGAAGCGGAATAGCCCAAGTGCCTCTTACAAGAGACCTAGTTGGTACTCCAGGACTACGCGTTACGTTAAAAGCAGAAGACGGATCAATTCTTGATGTATACGAAGTTGCTATTCCGCTTACTGACGAGCAGCTGAAAACACTCGTGCAAGTAGCAGATCCTGTAAACACCGATACAAAAGCAACAGGAAGCAAGCAGTTGGCGTTCTACCTCCTTGTCGCATCGCTTCTTGTCGGATTATTAGCGCTTGTTCTTCACATGCACAACAAGAAACATTCTACTGCAGTTCCTCTTGGCTTGTTACTCGTGCTTTCAACGCTCTTCACCATCACTCACGGAGTTCTTGCAGCTGGTAATGGCGCTGGGATAGAAGTGGTAAGTCCAATTACCTTCATCGAAACGCAAACTGGCTGGGGTGATCTTGGCAATAAACCTGTTATTGAAGTATTTATTAACAGACCATTTCACGATATGAAAGTTGGAACATATAGCAAAAATGCTGTTCCTTTTGAATATCGCATTGAATATGGGGCGTGTAAAAACGCAATTGCAGGTACTAAAATATTGGTTCGCTTCGACAAAAACGGTGGTAAGCATAGCAATTTGACGGGGTCTGGTTCTAGCGACTGGAAACAAATACTTGCACGTACATTTCGTACTCATAATTGTCGTAGTCACTTCTGTGTTATATCTAGATCTGGTCGCGCAAAATTAAACCTATCTGCCTTGAATGCTGAAGCACCAGATACCACGCTACAAATTGGTTCATTTTGGGTAAACAATGAGCGGAAACAAGTAGACGTAGACTCATTTGAAACTGCTGGTTATTACATCGATAGAAAATATGCTCATATCGTAAACATGTGGCTCAACTTCCTTGATCCGCCAACTATAACGCCAACTCCTAGTCCTACACTAACGCCTACTCCAACACCCACACCAACGCCTACCCCAACACCGACTATTCCCACTGACGCAAACAGAGCCCCATGGGCAGTAGCAAGAATGAGTATAGATAACGGCGTAACATTTAGTTCGAATGTTACGGTTACTCAAGGTGAGCGTGTAAACGTCCGCATTGCTGCAGGGAGTAAGGGTGGTCGTGGAAGCTTTGACCCAGACGGATGGGATACCGTAGGTAAAGGAGTATCTGTAGGCGGTGGTAAGATAGAATGGAACAACAACCTATGGCTAGGAGAACCGAGGTTTGAAAAAACATTCACAAACCCTAAAAGCCCTGGTGCCACTGAAATGAACCTAGGAGACAAGATATTCTATCTTGCACCCGGTGTATATACATATAATTTATTAAAAATAACTGATGCAGGAGGCCTTGTATCAAACATTGGTAAGGTAACACTTACGGTTATCGCCAATCTGACTACACCAACGCCACCACCAACACCCACACCAACCGTGCAATTTAACCCTGGCGGCTTTGTAGAAACACGGTAACAACCTATGCGCATTGATATTCTGACTCTGTTTCCGGAGGTATTTGAGCCGTATATCAGCACAAGCATTATCGGAAGAGCACAACGAGAACAACGTGCAAATATTCACGTTTGGAATATCCGTAACTTCGCAACTGATGAAAGAGGGACTGTAGATGATACTCCGTATGGCGGAGGCGCTGGCATGGTTATGAAAATCGAGCCGATTCACGCTTGCCTGCAGGCAATAAGTTCACAGTTCACAGTTGCCCGCCCTAAAACTCATATAATTGTTTTGTCGGCACGCGGAAAACAATTTACGCAGCAAAAAGCACAAGAATATTCTACGCTCGAACATCTTATTTTAATTTGCGGAAGATACGAGGGTATAGATCAGCGCGTTGCAGACCATCTTGCAGACGAAGAAATTTCTGTTGGTCCATATGTTGTTGCTGGAGGGGAACTACCCGCAATGCTCGTGACGGAATCTGCGGTGCGTTTAATCCCAGGAGTACTCGGCAACCCAGCGTCACTTCATGAAGAATCACATACAGTGTCAGAAAAAATAGAAGCGGCGCAGTACACAAAACCTGAAGAATATAACGGCTGGAAGGTTCCCGACGTACTCCTATCAGGTGATCATGGTAAAATCGAGAAATGGAGAAACCAATAGTATTATGAACACACCCCTTTTCCTTATTCCCCTCATCGTTGGATTGATGACGCAATTTTCTAAACGTTTCTTTAATCGAAATTGGTCCCCAGAATTGCATGGCGAAACGCCTCATCTGCCACGATACGGAGGCATGCCTAGTGCACATACGGCATTTGCATTTTCTTTGCTTACCGTCATTGCATATACTGCCGGATTTACCAGCCCTCTTTTTGTAATCGCAGTGGTGGTTGCAGTTATTATTTTAGATGATGCTCTGCGCATGCGCATCTTTTTAGGTCGCCACGGAGAGGCACTTGTTCACCTTATTTCACTTCTTCCGAAAGAAGAACAAAAATCCTTCCCTCACCTTGAAAAAAAACTTGGGCACGAACCAGTTGAGGCGCTGGTCGGTGCTTCAGTCGGAATAGCTCTTACCCTGATGCTCCTGATTATTTTCAGCTAAACCATGTCTACTCGCGTGGCTAGGTATGGCTTTCTGCTTCTCCTCACCGTGGCCGCTATTAAGGTAGCTCTGTTTACATGGTCATTTTCTCAGTATGACTTTCAAACATACAGTACTGAAACTCCGCTGAGCATTTGGGATAGGTGGGACGCACAAGCATATAAGACGATTGCAGCAGGGGGGTACACCTCGACGACTGTTGCACCTGATTACCGTGCTTTTTTAAGCCATTTTCCGCCAGTGTATCCTATTACAATTAAAATAGTGTCTTTACTGTTTTTCGCACCACTCACGGAAGCGGCTATGCTCGTTTCGTTCATGGCTATTATGAGTGCCTCGTACCTCATGTACAAATTAGTATTTGATCTATACAAAAGTATCCCCCTAGCATTTCTCTCTGTATTACTTTTGAATCTGTACCCGACATCCTACTTCACCATTGCCCCGTATACTGAATCATTGTTCATCTTTTTTATTATTTCGTCTTTCTATCTTCTGAATAAATACCCCCACCATGCATATTTTGCAGGTGTTATGGGTGGCTTGGCAGTGCTTACTCGCTTACTTGGAATTGCCGTCATTCCCGCGTACATCTACATTATCTGGCAAAAATACCGCGGTAAAAAAGGTACCTCTTTAGCAAGCATAGCCTCAGACTTTTTACTTTTGTTTTATCCAATAGTAGCAGTGGGTGTATACCTGGCGATTAATAAACACTATTTCGGTAATCCACTATTTTTTTTACAAGAATACGCAACAAACCCCTTCAGTGCGAAAACAACCAGTTGGCCACTCCAAGAAACATTTCAGTCTCTTATCCTCATTATTCAAAACGCAGTGCAAGGAATTTGGGACGCAGAGCTCATGAATACAACTGGATGGGGAGCGCTCTTTACCACGTTTGCCCTGTTAGTTACTATTGCCGGGTTTTTTACACGCATTCGCAAAGAATGGACAATTTTTGGACTAAGTTATCTTGTATTGTTTTCTTCATTTCGCTGGGGAATTAGCAATGCACGGTACAGCTTTGCTATTTTTAGCATGTTTATTGTGCTGGGAAGTATAAAGAATAAATGGGTAGTATCACTGATTAGTATTTGCTTTATTTTCCTTCTTTTGTATTTTAGTCGCATCTACACGAGCGGCGCCTGGGCTTTTTGATGGAAAGTGTAATTGTTCCCGCTTGACAGCGTATTTCCCACACGTATACTGCTTTATACGACTATTTGATTGAACGTTGCCAATTCAACCCGTGCAAAATGCGGATTTTGACACGGAAACATTTGCGCAATTTTGCGCGATTGTAAAGTTAATGGCGTAAGAATTTGTCCCCCCGGATAGTTCTTACGTCGCCCGCCATGTGATCTCTCGCAAGAGATTTTACGTGGTCACAATTAAGAGTTTGATCCTGGCTCAGGCTGAACGCTGGCAGTATGGATAAGGCATGCAAGTCGAACGCTTCATGTAGCAATACAATGAGGAGTGGCAAATGGGTTAGTAACACGTTGGAAATTTACCCGGAAGTGGGGAATAATCTACCGAAAGGTAGACTAATACCCCATAGTCTATGATTGCGAGAGTTTTCATAGTAAAGATTTATCGCTTCCGGAAAATCCTGCGTCCTATCAGCTAGTTGGTGAGGTAACGGCTCACCAAGGCTACGACGGGTAGGGGGTGTGAGAGCATGACCCCCAACACTGGAACTGCGACACGGTCCAGACACCTACGGGTGGCTGCAGTCGAGAATCTTCGGCAATGCACGAAAGTGTGACCGAGCGATACTGCGTGCAGGAAGAAGGCCTTCGGGTTGTAAACTGCTGTCGTATGGGAAGAACTTTGACGGTACCATACAAGAAAGGGGCGCCTAACTCTGTGCCAGCAGGCGCGGTAATACAGAGGCCCCAAGCGTTAGCCGGAATTATTGGGCGTAAAGGGTCCGCAGGCGGAGTAGTGCGTCTTCTGTGAAATCCTATCGGCTCAACCGAGAGGCTGCAGTGGATACGACTATTCTTGAAGCAAGGAGAGGTAAGCGGAACTCATAGTGGAGCGGTGAAATGCGTTGATATTATGGGGAACACCAATTGCGAAGGCAGCTTACTGGCCTTGTCTTGACGCTCAGGGACGACAGCGTGGGAAGTGAACGGGATTAGATACCCCGGTAATCCATGCCGTAAACGATGCAAACTAGGCATTGGGAGAATCGACTCTTTCAGTGTCGAAGCTAACGCGTTAAGTTTGCCGCCTGGGTAGTACGGTCGCAAGACTAAAACTCAAAGGAATAGACGGGGGCCCGCACAAGCGGTGGAGCGTGTGGTTTAATTCGATGCTAAACGAGGAACCTTACCTAGATTAGAAATCCAACTGTATTATGGCAGAAACGTCATAAGCTTCGAGATCGTTGGACAGGTGCTGCATGGTTGCCGTCAGCTCGTGTCGTAAGATGTTCCCTTCAGTGGGGTAACGAGCGCAACCCTTATCGTGTGTTGATTTTCACACGAGACTGCCGTGGTTAACACGGAGGAAGGTGGGGACGACGTCAAATCAGCATGGCCCTCTGATATCTAGGGCTACACACGCGCTACAATGGATAGGACAATGAGACGCAACTTCGCGAGAAGAAGGAATCTCCAAACCTATCCTCAGTTCGGATTGGAGTCTGCAATTCGACTCCATGAAGCTGGAATCGCTAGTAACCGTGAATCAGCTCGTCACGGTGAATACGTTCTCGGGCTTTGTACTCACCGCCCGTCAACTCAGAAGAGTTGATAGTACCCGAAGACCCTGCTTTAGCAGGGGCCACGGTAAGATCAATGATTAGGAGTAAGTCGTAACAAGGCATCGCTAGGGGAACCTGGCGATGGATCACCTCCTTTCTAGGGAAACTGCCTACATACTATTCGCAAGATTAGAGTGTAGGACCTGGAAGTCGAGGCTTGTACACAATATGCGCAAGTATATTGGGAACGAGTCACAATTCTTTGAGAATAAGCGGAAAGCACACCTTCCCTTTAACACATGTGGTGTGCGAAAGAGGCAATACTTTACAATCGCGCAAAGCGGCGCAGGAAAATAACCCCAAATGGGGTTATTTTTGTTTATGTCATTCCCGCGAATGCGGGAATCCAAGCGATGTGGATGCCCGATCCCAACGTCGCCAAGGCTATGCTGGGCGCGGCAAGTCGGGCATGAAAACTCTGCCCATTTTCATTATTTCACGGCTCAATATAGCCTTATTTGTTTTTATGTACCTTGACACGATGTAAATATAGGAGTATGATGTGCGTATTCAGTTACGACCGCTCTTTCATTCTTTTGAGTCACCTGTGTAGGTGGTAAAAGAGAAGAAAATTTACAAGGAATTAATCGTGAACAAGACAATGAAACAGTATTTTGCTCTCGAGGATTCGTTACTCGCCATCGTGCCAATAGCAGGCGTCGCTGATCCGAGTGGATACTTAGTCACACATCATCGATCTTGCATGCTGTGCGACGCTAAAAAAGGGTGGGAAGACACTTTCAGCGACGCTCTTATTGCCCAGGGCGTGGATCTGGAAAGGGTTATCCAACTCGAATCTACACCCGGCGATCCGATTTTTAAGATGCGAGAAGGAAGGTTGAAGCTGATAAGCCGCTGCGTAAAGCTGGGGGTCATTCTCAGGGCCACGGCGGAGCTGCTTCCCGAAGATTAGGTGATCCAATGTCACACAATCGAAAAACGTCCACAAACCCGATTCACACCAAAAATGTGAATGCGGGTTTTTTCTTGCAAAAAACGTAAATAAAATGTTTACTGTATTCACAGTACGCGCGTGTAGCTCAGTGGTAGAGCACTACACTGATAATGTAGTGGTCGGAAGTTCGATCCTTCCCACGCGCACTAATATAGATTGCTGTTATACTTACATAATGCAACTTCCTCCCGAAGTACAAACGGTTATCGAAAAACTTAATTCCGCTGGTTTTGAGGCGTATGCCGTCGGCGGATGCGTGAGGGATCTTTTACTAGGCAAAGAACCAAAAGATTGGGATATAACTACTTCTGCAAATCCCGATGAAATACAAAAAGTATTTCCGAATTCTTTTTATACGAATAATTTTGGAACGGTAACTGTTCGCACTGGCGCTTCCCGCCAAAGCTCCCACCCCCTCCAACTCCCCCTCGGGCAGGGGGAGAGAACTGCGACACCTATCTCGGAAATCGAAGTTACGACATACCGCATAGACGCGGGGTATAACGATCAGCGGCATCCGGATTCTGTGACGTTTACGAAAAGTTTAAAAGAGGATTTGGCGAGACGGGATTTTACGGTGAATAGTATGGCGTTAGCGCCCGGCCCCTCAACACCAGGTGTTGGCGCGTTAACACCTGGTGTTTTCCCGCCGGGCGCCAGCGACACCGTCGTCATCGACGGCATGACGATCATCGACCCATTTGGCGGATTACAAGATTTACACAACCAATTGATTCGCGCGGTTGGCACGCCAAGCGAACGGTTTTCTGAAGATGCGCTTCGCTTAATGCGCGCCGTACGATTTTCTGCACAGCTTTCATTTAAGATAGAAGAACATACACTCAAAGCGATTACAGAATATGCGCCATCAATTACTGCCGTATCTCATGAACGCATTTGCGATGAATTAATAAAAATTGTTGAAAGTAAAAATCCCGAAAACGGAATGAACGTATTGCAACAAACCGGGCTGCTTGCTTTAATACTCCCCGAAGTTCAAGAGGGGGTTGGTGTAGGGCAAAATAAACATCACATTTACACTGTCTTCGACCACTGCATTAAATCTTTACAATATGCTGCGCATTTTGAATATCCACTGCATGTTCGCCTGGCTGCACTTTTTCACGATATCGGGAAACCCCGCACTAGAAGGCTTGCGCCTTCAGTGCAGGGCAAGGCCCCTGATTATACTTTTTATGGGCATGATATTGTCGGCGCACGCATGACGGAACACCTCATGAAACGATTAAAGTTTTCGAGTGAACTGACGAAGCAAGTAAGCCACCTCGTTCGCCAACACATGTTTTATTACGATGTGGATAAAGTCACACCGGCTGGCGCACGAAGACTACTCCGAAGAGTTGGGAAAGAAAATTTTGGCGATTTAATTAAACTCCGCATTGCCGAACGCAAAGGTTCTGGCGTTCCAAAAGCAGAGCCGTACAGGCTACGCCATTTGCAGTTCATGGTAGAAAACGCTTCTAAGGAACCAATATCCGTAGGCCAGCTTGCTATCTCGGGCAATGAATTAGTGAACGATTTAGGTATGCGTCCAGGACCAATATTCGGCGGAATACTAAATGCATTACTCGCAGAGGTATTAGAAGACCCGAAGAAAAATACAAAAGAATATCTCTTGCAGCGAGCAAGTGAGATAAAGGATAAAAGCCCAGATGAACTTAAAAAACTTGGAGCAATTGCAATTGAAGAGGAAGAGAAAAAACAGGAAGAAGAGATAAAACGAAAATATCACGTGTAGCGCTTCTCCCCCTTTTCAAGGGGAGGAGAACGTATGTTACAATTTATTCATGTCATTCCTCTTTTTCTTTCTCGGCTCGCTCATGATGATCGCCGGCTTTATGATGGTTTGGAAAACAGCATGGTGGGAAAATAATTGGGGAGATATCGGTGCCATGGTCGGCATTCACGGATCTGCACTTTCTAGTTGGAAAATTGCCGGGGTTATTATGATGTTTATCGGATTCCTCGTTGCGTTCAATATTTTAGGAAGCCTTTTCTACTTATTAGTAGGACAATTTATCCCCACAGGATTCGGGCAATAAATTTGCAAAATCATACATAAAAAGGTTAAATAAGATTTGTAGTTCATAGCAACAGAAGGGCGTAGCCCTGAAGTGTGCTTGTCACTACTTCAGGGCCCCTAGCTCATTTGGTAGAGCGCCTCGCTTGCACCGAGGAGGTGATCGGTTCGAATCCGATGGGGTCCACTTGCTTTTTATCGCTATCCTCGCTAGGGTAGCGATACTGTTTACCAGATACGTATCTGGCCTGGATTGGACATTTACTTACAAATATTTTCAAGGGATCGCTCTGATGAATGAGAGTCTCAAACTTCAATTGCTTCAGATAGCTCAAAAACGAGATGCCCTACGAATGGATCAGGCAATCTTCACACTGAAATCTGGCCGGCAAAGCCCATACTTCTTCAATGCCGGCATGCTTCAAGATGCGGAAGCTTATGAAATTCTTTCAGAAGCATTTGCTTCAGCAATCGAAGACGAATGCCGAAACGGATTGTCATTTCACACACTCTACGGACCGGCATCCAAAGGAATACCGCTTGCAATGATTGCGGCTACGGGTCTTTACCGACGCAATCGTTCATATCGTTTTCCTTTTGTGTTCAACCGCAAAGAATCAAAAGACTACGGGGAAAAAAGGGGGTTTCTCGTTGGGGATTCCATTTTAGGCAGGCGAATACTCATAGTGGACGATGTAATTACCGCAGGCACCGCCGTAGAGGAATCTATTGAGCATATTAAAAGTGCCGGAGGAATCCCTGCGGGTCTCGCAATTATTCTGGATCGACAGGAAAGAGGCAAAGATACGGCCGACTCTGCGATTCAGGAAGTTCAAAAAAAATATCACATGCCCGCTTTTAGTATTTTGAAGCTCGACGATCTTTTAAAACATTTAGGAGAAATGAACGTTCCTCCCGAGATCGCGAATGCGATGCAAGAGTACCGCGCTCAGTACGGAGTGACGTACGAGGAATAACACAACACGACGAGCCGCAATCACTTCAATTGCGGCTCTTTTTCTTTTGACTTATATCTACCCGAGGAATACGCTAAATATAGTTTTCATCCTTCATACTCGAATCGAAAGGAGGTGTCACTTATGGCAGAATATAATTCTTTCTTAACAGTTTGGGCAGGTGCAGTAGGAACGTCCTTAACCGACCTTTGGTTTCAATTTGTAAGCATTATTCCTAACGTCATTGCGGCTCTCGTCGTGTTCTTTATTGGATGGAGTATTGCAATTGGCCTTGGGAAATTAGTTGAAAAACTCATGGTAATGCTTCGCATCAACAGCGCGTTTGATTCCATAACGGGTCTCAAACGAGCAGTAGAACAAGCAGGGTTAAAGTTGGATATTGCTCATCTTCTTGGGGAAATCTTTAAATGGTTCCTCATTATTGTGACGCTCTTAGCATCTACCGACATTTTGGGATTAAACCAAGTATCTCAATTCCTAAACGCGGTACTTGTGTACATTCCAAATGTTATAGTTGCAGCAATAATACTCGTTATCTCTGTAGTGCTTGCGAACTTCGTGTATCGCACAGTACTCGCGAGTGTTGAAGCAGCAGGCTTTACAAGCGGAGGTGCAATTGCAGCACTTAGCAAATGGTCAATCTTGGTCTTTGCTATCCTTGCAGCATTGCTCCAATTAAATGTAGCAACTCAACTTCTTCAAACGTTCCTCACTGCATTCTTCGCAATGGTTGCAATAGCAGGCGGGCTCGCGTTTGGATTAGGAGGTAAAGATCTTGCAGCAAAATGGCTTCAAAAAGCCGAGCATGATCTATCAGGAAAAAGACATCTATAAGACATGAGAATAATCCTCCTTCGCCCTTACGGGCTTCGGCGGACAAAGCAAAAGCAACTTGTCTACAAAGATAAAAACGACCCCTTAGCAGTAGGTGGGTCGTTTTTATATAGTAACGGTTTATGATATTCTTGAATTACATACTATAATCTCCCTCTAACCAATATGACCCTAAATCAATACCTACGCATAACATCTGTTGCGATGCCTATTTTTGCTGCTGCATACATAGCATTTTACTTTGCATCTAAGCTCCTTAGTGTTCCTGGCCCTCGTCGTGGTGACGTAATAGGGTACATAATTTCCGATACAGCTATATTTGTTATTCCTTTTGTGCTGGGAGGATTATCACTGCGATTAGCAGCAGGTCTTTCACAATCTAGTTCTACATTGCAAAATTCCTACCTTAATCCGAAAGTAAGGAAGACTGCTATTCTTACCCTTGCAGCATACACCGCGCTCTCCATTGGACTTGCCACCGTAATACCACTAGAGCAGATGGACTGGAAAACCCTATCATATGGCCCTATGGGACCAGCAGCTCCTTTAATTTTTGCAGGTATTTTATTCTTCTGGTTTTTTGGCCAAATAATCACATTAATCGCATGGAGTATAATCAGGACAAAAATACGGAAGAATGCTCCTGAGGATTCATGGCTAAGACTAAGTTTTATCACACTCAATATATTACACATAGTAGGAATCTTGAGTATTGTTTTTTACTTCATACTCGCGATCGGAGAGGGATTGTTTTAGCCTGATTGGATTACACTGTGTAGGTGGCTCGTTTTTTGTTAGTGAAGGTTAGCGTCAGAGAATAACAAGTGATACAATTCGGAAATGGATCTACTAATAGCCTTACCCGCCTTAGCGATATTATTACTTAGTATTTTTGTTGGGCAGCCTTGGAAACGTGGTATTAGCATAGCGTCTTCTTTTGTGTACATCCTAGTTGCAATACTTTTATTTGTGATTCCATCGTTCATTCCCATAACCACCTCTAATCCTGGCTATGGTTCTCCTACAGGTCTCGTGAGGACTTTCTATTACGGACTGGCTCTTGTAACCTTTTTTCCACTGTCCGTGGTTATGTTATGCATTGACCTTCTAGTAAGTAGGCAAAAAATCGTCCTCGGCAATGGCACAAAAATCATTTGTGGCCTTATTTACATTGCCACACTTACTATATTTCTTTGGGGATTTAATCTTGCTTTAAAATAGCCCTAAATACCCCTTGACACGCCTACTTATCCCCATATACTACTTAATAACTACGAACCGCCTCTGGCAGTTCCTCTAGACAACAAAATCATCCTAGAGAATAAGGAATTAAAGTGTAAGATTTTTTGTCTGTGGGTTGATTTATATTTCTTATTGTAAGGTTCTGAACTTTGACAATTTACTATAACGAAAGAAAGAAGATTCTATTGCAAAGAATCAAGAAAATAGATCACGCATGTAGATAGTAATAATGTATTACTAGCTCATGCAATGCATATCCAAAAACTGTGACAAATAAAGTGAAATAATCATGTGTCATACACCGTTAAGAGTATATGGTGGATGCCTTGGTAATAGACAACGATGAAGGACGTGGCCGGCTGCGATAAGCTACGGGTAGGTGCTGAGCAACCGATGATCCGTAGATTTCCGAATGGGGAAACCCCTTTACCGTAATTGGTATTGACTACCTTGCTGCAAGGCAGGGATAGGGATAACCTGGCGAATTGAAACATCTTAGTAGCCAGAGGAAAAGAAACGAACGATTAATTATTATTTTGTAGTTAGTAGCCAGTAGTGAGTAGTGCGTTTACGCGTCCTACTTACTACGAACTAAAACCTATTTAGTAAGTAATTAGTTACATTCCCCCAGTAGTGGCGAGCGAAAAGGGAGGAGCCTAAACCATGTATGCGTAATAGCTCATAAGGCGTTGCATATGTGGGGTTGCAAGGTAATGCACTGTAAATTTATGAAAAACAAACGAAATGTAAATGTCTGTCTAGAAGAACGCGGCTGGAATGCCCGACCATAGAGGGTGAGAGTCCCGTACACGAAAGATACAATTACTTCGTTCGCATTACCTTAAGTAGGGCGGGACACGTGAAATCCCGTTTGAATCCGGGAGGACTAAACTCCCAAGGCTAAATATGTCTATTAACCGATAGTGAACTAGTACCGTGAGGGAAAGGTGAAAAGCACCCCGTTAAGGGGAATGAAATAGACCTGAAACCATATACTTACAGAGAGTAGGAGCTCCGCATTTATGCGGGGTGACTGCGTGCTTTTTGCAGAACGAACCATCGAGTTCGCTGTATGCCGTTTGCTTAAGTCTCATTCGAGACGGAGGCGTAGCGAAAGCGAGTATTAATAGTGCGTTTATAATGGCATGCACGAGACCCGAAACCGGGTGATCTATCCATGAGCAGGGTGAAGTTTTGCGAAAGCAAAATGGAGGCCCGAACCCGTTGGCCGTTCAATACCATGGGATGACTTGTGGATAGCGGAGAAATTCCAATCGAACCCGGAAATAGCTGGTTCTCGTCGAAATAGCTTTAGGGCTAGCCTCGTGAGTTACCCAAGAGAGGTAGAGCACTGCAAGGGATTAGAGGGCTTTACGTTCTCAACCCTAGCAAACTCCGAATACTCTTGGCTTTCATCACGGGAGTCAGAACGTGGGGGCTAAGCTCCACGATCAAAAGGGAAACAGCCCAGATCATAACTTAAGGTCCCAAAATGCTGCCTAAGTGGTTAAGGTGGTGGAGTTGCACAGACAGCGAGGCAGTTGGCTTAGAAGCAGCCACCTGTTAAAGAAAGCGTAATAGCTCACTCGTTAAGCGATTCTGCGCCGAAAATTCAACGGGGCTCAAGGCAGCTACCGAAAGTATGAATGCCCTCGCCTTAAAACGAGGGCGTGGTAGACGAGCGTTTCATTTGCGTCGAAGGTGTACCGTGAGGTCCGCTGGAGCGAATGAAAGTGAGGATGATGGTATAAGTAACATGACACATGGTGAGAACCCATGTCACCGTAAATCTAAGGTTTCCTGGGCAATGTCGATCATCCCAGGGTTAGTCGATCCTAAGCTCAGGCCGAAAGGCGTAGGCGATGGACAGCAGGTTAATATTCCTGCACCGACTATATAGTTCGTATAGCATGACGAATCGTCGCACCTTGTCAGGACATATGACTTATTCCTGCGCGGCACATGTAGTTGGACCGCTTTGGTAAATCCGGGTGGTTTCCGCTTCGGCGGGTAACAGTGAAGTGTCTCGGGAGAGCGCGAGCTTCGGCTCAAACCTCTATAAGGAAAGAAGGTTCCCGGAAAAGTGTAGTACGATTTCCTATATGGCCGATCGTACCGAAAACCAACACAGGTAGATGGATGTAAGTGCATTAAGGTGATCGGGAGAACCCTCGTTAAGGAACTCGGCAAAACAGCAGCCGTACGTTCGCAATAAGGCTTCCCGTTATGGCTCGCAAGAGTTGTGACGGGCGCAGCGCAAGATCCCTGGCGACTGTTTACCAAAAACACAGGTTCCTGCTAACTCGTAAGAGGATGTATAGGAGCTGACTCCTGGCCAGTGTCGGAACGTTAAACCCGCTTGTTAACGCGAGTGGGCCAAGCGCCGATGAACGCCGGCCGTAACTATAACGGTCCTATGGTAGAGGAATTTACCCCAATATTATATATTGTGGCTTTTGCTGCCTTAGTAAAACTTAGCTATATGCTGGAAACCCTGAGTATCTCAAGATACTAATTTGTCATTCCGGACTTGATCCGGAATCCAAGTAGTGAAAATTCTTGAGTGCAGACAATCAGCAGGAAACCATTCTGTAAAAAGAATAGGATCCTCAGAGACTACACGCTAGGCCCTGAACCCCACGTGGTTTAGGGATGATATAGTCCGACCTGTATGGCGACATACAGAGCTTGCGAGAAATCGTAAGCCACGTAATTGGTAAAAAAGCGAAACTTAACGAAGAAAATAATCGAGAGACAATACGTCGTAACATTCGAGCGAAATTCCTTGGCAGGTAAGTTCTGTCCCGCACGAATGGAGTCACGACTGGGGAACTGTCTCAACGAGGGACCCGGTGAAATTGCAATGTCGGTAAAGATGCCGCCACCCTGCGGCTAGACGGAAAGACCCCATGAAGCTTCACTGCAACTTGGTATTGGCTCTTCGAACATAATGCTCAGTATAGGTGGGAGACTATGATGGCTCTGCTTCGGCGGAGTCGGAGTCACAATATGAGATACCACCCTTTATGTTTGACGCGTCTAACAGCGTAGTGTGAAACCACTACCTGGACAGTGCCTGGTGGGTAGTTTATCTGGGGCGGATTCCTCATAAATTGTAACTGAGGAGCCTATAAGGTCAGCTAGATACGGATGGAAACCGTGTCGATAGTGCAAAGGCATAAGCTGGCTTCACTGCAAGACATACATGTCGCGCAGACACGAAAGTGGAGCTTAGTGAACCGACCGTTCTCATATAGAAGAGCGGAAGATCATCGGATAAAAGCTACTCTGGGGATAACAGGCTTATCTCCCCCAATAGTCCACATAGACGGGGAGGTTTGGCACCTCGATGTCGGCTCGTCCTATCCTGGGGCTGAAGAAGGTCCCAAGGGTTTGGCTGTTCGCCAATTAAAAGGGTACGCGAGCTGGGTTCAAACCGTCGCAAGACAGGTTGGACCCTATCTGTCGCAGGCGTGGAAACTTGAGGATCGTCCTTCCTAGTACGAGAGGACCGGAAGGGACCAACCTCTGGTGTACCAGCTGTTCAGTTCTTGAGCATTGCTGGGTAGCTACGTTGGGCTGGTGATAAGCGCTGAAAGCATCTAAGCGCGAAGCCCAATCCAAGACCAGGTTTCGTATGAGACTCCTAGAAGACTACTAGGTTGATAGGTGGGAGGTGTACGCGCAGCAATGCGTTGAGCCGACCCATACTAATTAGTCCAGTTGTATGAATACGTGTTTATTTCACTTGACGTGAACTGAAACGGTTCGTACTTCCTCGCAAGATATAAATATTAGAATAAGCAATTAGGTCTAGTAAAAGGGAAGGCAAGTCACAGTGATGTATACGCAAAGCTGGGCTAGTAATATATTAGTACTATTACATAGCGTGATCATATATCTTGTTCAAGTAATAGAGTTTTCTTTCTTTCGTTTATATTTCTTCGATCTAATGTTCGCGGTGTCTCAAGCGAAAGGGAAACACCTGTTCCCATTCCGAACACAGCAGTTAAGCCTTTCAGCGCCGATGGTAGTTAGAATTAATACTTTAGCAAGAGTAGGCCGATGCCGCGTACATTGTACCGAAGAAAAATAAAAAGCTCCTGAAGGGGAGCTTTTTGATTTGCGGACTAAAGTCCGCCGAAGCCCGCTACGGCGGGCGAAGGCGGAGAGGGTGAGATTTGAACTCACGAGACCGGTAAAGGTCTAGTCGCTTTCGAGGCGACCGCACTAGGCCACTATGCGACCTCTCCCGTATAAGTACACTAGCGCTATTGGTTTATATACGCCAGCTAAGACGCGTGGATTCTTACGTCAAGCCCGGAATGACACGCTTTCTGGACTTTTGGCTTTGTATACGGTATAGTTGGAAATCATGATAAAACGAAGATTTCCATCCAAGAATAATCGGAAAATTGTAGAAGTGCTACAAGAATTAAAGCTGTCTGAAGGAAAGCTGATGTTCATATTAAAAGAAGTTGGAGTTCGTATTGCGGAGGGGCAAAAAAACTTAGATCACTCAGAAATTTCACGTGTTCGAGGATACTTAAACGAACAAGAACGTCGAGCGCAACTGAAAGGGAAAACAATCGATTTACCGTCTATTGTACGGGTACAAGACTTAGCAATTAAGCTCGAATTGCCCATAGGTAACATACTTGCAACTCTGCTGAAAAACGGTGTGCTTGCGAACCTAAACGATGACTTAGACTATGATACGGCTGCAATTATTGCACAAGAACTTGGATATAAAACTACCGAAAGCGTTGAAGAGCTAGAAAAAGACGTATTAACGGCTGAAAAACTCAGCGAAATATTTAAAAAAGAAGACCCTGCAAAACAAAAACCACGCCCACCCGTTGTTACCATCATGGGTCACGTTGACCATGGTAAAACAACACTACTAGACACTATCCGCTCTGCAAACGTAGTGGCAGGAGAAGCTGGAGGTATTACGCAGGCCATTTCTAGCTACCAGGCAGACCATAAAGGGCGAACCGTTACGTTTATAGACACCCCTGGGCATGAAATATTCGACTTTATGCGCCAGAGAGGTGCATCGCTTGCCGATATCGTAGTACTTGTAGTTGCAGCAGACGACGGCGTGCGCCCACAAACGAAAGACGCTGCTGCATATGCGCAAAAAGAAGGCTTACCTATTGTTGTAGCCATTAATAAAGTAGATAAGCCAGATGCGAATATAGAACGCGCAAAGAAACAATTATCAGAAATAGACCTGCAACCAGAAGAATGGGGAGGAAAGACGGTCATGGTTGAAGTATCTGCATTAAAAAAAGAAGGTATAGACAATCTCTTAGAGATGATTTTATTAACTGCAGACTTAAAACATATTCAAGCAGATTACGATAGGCCGGCACTCGGAACTGTTATCGAGAGTAAGCTCGACAAGAACTTAGGGCCCGTTGCCACAGTCCTTGTACACACAGGAACACTATTTGTGGGCAATGATGTAGTAGCCGGAAAGGCTTCTGGAAAAGTTAGGATTATTAAAGATTTCCACGGCAAGCACATCAAGAAAGCTTCTCCGTCTATGCCAATTAGTATTATAGGCTTAAAAGATATTCCACAGGCAGGAGATATATTGCAGGTAGTAGAGACACGTGGCGAAGCAGTATTTAAGGCTGCAGCCCGCAGGGCACCACTCAAGCGAATGTCAAAATCGGATGATCACGATGAGCGAAAAACACTGGCAATCGTCCTAAAAGCAGACTCCAAAGGTTCGCTAGAAGCGCTTGAGCAGACTATTGTAGCTATGGTCCCTCCGGAAGTTCGCCTCTCTATACTTCGTGCCGATGTAGGAACTATTTCAGACTCGGACGTTTTAACTGCCCGCGCAGGTGGAGCAATTATTTACGGATTTACCGTAAATGTGGCGGGAATGTCCCAGAAACTAGCAGACAAAGAGAAGGTACCCGTTCGAATTTTCAATATTATCTATCAATTGTCCGAAGACGTTCGCAAAGAAATTGAAGACAGACTTCCTATAGACATTGTTACGGAAGACATCGGGAGAGTAAAAGTACTCAAAGTATTTTTCTCTACTCCAAAAAAGAAAATCATTGGTGGAGAAGTTGCGGAAGGAATAGTAGAGCCAATGGCAAAAATCATCATCAAACGAAAAGATAAAAAGAAAAAAGATAGTGCGGCTGAAGTTATTGGCACAGGTGTTATTGTTGAATTACAAAAAGAGAAACGGCCACTTCAAAAAGCAGAAATTGGAGACCAGGTTGGTATGACAATTGAAGGAAAGGATAAAATTAAAGAAGGGGATGTTCTGGAAATTCTTCGAGAGACAAAAGTAAGGAAGGGAAACTCTACAGCAGCAAATGCTAGTGCTGCTTAAATTCCATTGAACAACTTTTGTGACCAATAGAATTTCAAAAATAAATAAACACCTTCTTCGAACTGTTGGAGAAATTTTACTCAAGGAAGCAGACTTACCAAAGGATGCGCTTGTTACCATATCAAAAGTAGAAACCACACCAAACTTACGGTTTAGCGATATATGGCTATATATACACCCTTCTGCACAGGCGGAAGAAGTACTCGAACAATTAACGCCCCAGATGTATGATATTCAAGGATCATTAAATCGCTCTCTGCAGCTACGTCCACTGCCTCGCATTCGTTTCCGATACGACAAAGGCGCAGATTACGCACATACCATTAATAAAAAACTCGATGAACTCAAAACAGAATCCGGCATATAAACTTCTTCTTCCGTATAAAGAAACAGTTCAACAGATAGTTGAAACGCTTAATACCGCAAAAAATGTATTAATAGGGACACATGAGCACCCAGATGGGGATGCCTTAGGGTCATCTCTTGCTATGCTTCACGCTCTGGAATCAAAGGGGATTACTGCGACAGTGTACATTCCAGATCCTGCAGCAGATTTTTTTCAATTTATCCCTGGATTTGAACGCCTTACAACCGTAAGGCCAAATGTAGACGATTTTGATACGGTTATATTGCTTGATTACACCCAACTATACAGAACTCATCTAGAGCAAGAAGTTATAGGAAAACCTCGAGTTATCAGCATAGATCATCACTACGACAACACAAAACAAGCTGCCATTAACCTCATTGTCCCCGAAGCTGCTGCAACTGCTCATATTATATTTCCGTTATTATTTGCACTAGACATTGCTGTAACTGCCAATATAGCCAACTGCTTGCTTACAGGCATTTTTACGGATACCGGATCATTTATGCACGATAGTGTTACACCTGAAATTTTGCAGATTTCCTCCTATTTAATGCAAAAAGGAGCCAGGCTTTCACATATTGCCCACGAAACATACCAAAAAAAGGAGCTTTCAGGGTTACAAATTTGGGGAAGGGCTCTTTCTCGAATACTTATCAGCGAGAAAACGGGAGTAGCAGTATCAATTATCACAAAAGATGACCTTGATGAATGCATGGCCACGCTCGACGACTTATCAGGGGTAGTAAGCATGTTGAACGCACTTCCAGATACGTCGTATGCGATGCTTCTCGTTGAGCATGAATACGGAAAAATAAAGGGAAGTCTTAGATCTGAGCCTCAAAAAGGCGTAGATGTAAGCAAAATTGCAAAACGTCTGGGTGGTGGAGGCCATAAATTAGCATCTGGCTTTGAAATTTCTGGCCATATTATTCAAAAAAATGGTATCTGGTACGTAGAACCGGTGGTACAATAAGCTTCCTATGAAATTTTTAATTTTTGGAGACGTAGTTGGAACACTCGGGAGGAAAGCAATCACAAAAGTATTGCCAGCATTGCGCGAGGAATATGCTCCTGATGCCGTAATCGTAAATATTGAAAACATGGCTCACGGCAAAGGTATTTCTCCGGATACTATGAAAGAGGCCCTCAAGTGGAATGTATTCGCGTTTACCACTGGTGACCATGCATGGGATAACGCTCTTGGCGTAGACATACTAAACAGTTCCAGTGTTCCAATTGTTCGCCCAGCAAATTATCCGGCAGGAGTTCCGGGAAAGGGCTATAAAGTTTTACAACTAGGTGCATACGAGGTTGCGATTATCAATTTACAGGGTCAAGTCTTCTTCAAAAATCAACCTAATAATCCATTCTTAGCATTAGATGAAATACTGAAGGAACCCGAAGTACAGAGAGCATCTATCAAGCTTCTTGATTTTCATGCGGAAACAACGAGCGAAAAGCGTGGAATGGGCTGGCACGCAGACGGAAGAATTTCTGCACTATGGGGCACCCACACTCATGTGCCAACTGCCGATACACAAATACTCCCAAAAGGGACGGGGTATATCACCGATGTAGGCATGAATGGAGCATACGAATCTATAATCGGAATGGATAAACGAGCACCGATAAAACAATTCTTAACTCAATTGCGTGCAAAAATGGAACCTCCTGAATACGGCCCAATGGAAGTTGGAGCACTCTTTATTGAAGTAGACCCTACAACAGGAAACACAACATCTATTGCACAAATCCGACGTATCCTGCAGAATGACTAATGTCGCTCACTAAAGCCACAATCCTTATGCTCAATAAACAAAGCCTCATCGATAAAGTATCAGACGTTACAAGAATGCCCCGCAAACACGTGGAGTTAGTGATTAGCTCATTTCTTGAAACTATTTTAGATAAACTTTCTCAAGATGAAAAGATTAATCTTTCTGGGTTCGGCATTTTTGAAGTGCGAGAGCGAAAAGGGCGCAGGGGAGTAAATCCAAGAGACCCAAACATGCCAATGCAAATTCCTACGGTACGAGTAGCAAAATTCCGCCCAGGTAAAACGTTGAAAGAGGCGGTAAAGTAGTATATCTTTCAACCAAATATACGCGGGTGTCGTATAGTGGTAATACTTCAGATTTCCAATCTGATGATAGGAGTTCGATTCTCCTCACCCGCTCCACGGGGCGTCGTATACCGGTAGTACATATGCTTTGGGAGCATATTGACTGGGTTCAATTCCCAGCGCCCCGACAACAATACATGCTATAATAAAAAAATGAATTACGGTCGTTATAAATGGTCACATCTGTTTTTAAGCGCGGGCTTGGGGGCAGTATTTCTCTGGATAGGGGTAGACATGCTCAGGCACCAGGATGCATGGATCGGCTATCTTCCTGCAAACATACCACTTGGATTAAGTAGAGATACTGCGCTTAAACTCAACGGAATGTTTGATATCGCAATCGGTGCGTTATTAATCCTACGGTGGTGGCCCAAAATTACTGCATTCCTGGCCGCTGTTCATCTGATTGGTATTTTAGCAAGCCAAGGAATAGATGCTGTTATTATTCGCGATGTAGGGCTCCTAGGAGCTTCTCTCGCGCTTCTTACGTGGCCCAAGCGTCACCGAAGAAGCCACGATGCCTCTTAATACATTCCAACAGGATTGATCGGCCTTCCACCCCGACGTACTTCAAAGTGAAGATGTGGCCCAGTAGATCGTCCCGTTGATCCCATTTTTCCAATTGCTGCTCCCTTAGAAACCTTTTGACCTGCGGCAACATAAAACTTATCCAAGTGCGCATAGTATGTAGTAAGCCCGCCTCCATGGTTCACGATAATAAGATTACCGTATCCACCAAGCCACCCGGTAAACTCAACCGTTCCACTTTGAGCAGCAAATATAGGTGGGCGAGATCGGTTAGGAATATCAATACCCGTATGACCACCTCGATAACCCTGGGATAGTTGCCTTGTAGTAGTAGGCCAAACAAGCCCTTTGCCTGACTTACCCGTATCCGCAGGAGGAGGCGTTGGCTCATCCTTATCACTATCTCGAGCTGTACGCGTATTTTGAGATACTGTTCTCGGAGCTTCTCTAGGGGCTATGTACCCCTCAGGAATTATGAGTTTTTGACCGATAGAAAGCGCCGCATTTTCTCCAAGGTTATTATACGCAATAATTTCAGATGCCTTTGCATTATACTCACCCGCAATTTCAAGCACAGTTTCTCCGCTTGCTACTTTATGCAACACACCCGTTGTAGGCAATATTGTAAGATGATCACCAACCTTAATAACATCATTTCCACTCAAACCGTTTGTCCAGAGAATTGTGTTCGTTGAAATACCAAACTTTGAAGCAATACCTGCGATAGTTTCTCCATCTTCTACGGTGTGGATAAATGGCTTTGATGCAACGTTAATAACAGGACCCTTCTGCCTTTCTGTATCGCTACCATCAGAGAGAACAGGCTGTAGGGGGGCCACAACGGCATTACCCTCCAGTGTTTGAGCAAACTGGACTTCAGCGTCATCAAATGTAATAAAATTGGCATCACTTGCCTCAACTACAGCAATGCGGCTCCCACCCGTACCAGGTGAATCTGTCTTCGCATACGCAGATGGGTCTAATGGACCTTCGGATATTTCCTCGCCCGATAAATATGCATGCAATAGCGAGCTTTGGTGAGAGGAAGAAGCCATGCGCCCTTGGGCAGCTATGGCAACCATCAAACCAAAAAATACTATGTGGACGGCTAACTTTTTCGTCAATTGTCGCTTTTGTAAAATACCTTACTCCTTTTTTAGGGGCTTAAGGTTTGTTTTGCATGTTTATATGAGCTTTGTCAGAACCTACTGACACATAAATAGGAATTGTAGGGTAGTTGCAGGTATAGTCAAGCTTGACATTTTTAGGGTACAATGCCTCCATGTCTAATGCCCTTACTGGTCTAAATGAGCAACAGCAGCAGGTTGTGCTCTCTACTCATGGGCCAGTTCTTGTACTTGCAGGGGCTGGTTCAGGCAAAACACGGGCCTTAACCCATCGTATTGCCCACTTCATAGAACAGCGTATTGCCACACCAGACCAGATACTAGCAGTTACGTTTACAAATAAAGCAGCTGCCGAAATGAGGCATCGTATCGGCCAGTTACTGGGCTCTTCATTTGCTTTACCTCGCAGCGTAAGCACATTTCATAGTCTGGGTGTAAAAATACTACGAGAACAATCTCATTTCCACAATCGTAGCCAAGGCTTTTCCATATTGGACTCAAAAGACTCCGAAAAGCTTGTTCGTAAAGCATTAAAAGATGCAAATTATTCGCTCAAGGAATGGAGCCCGAGCGCTGTTAAAAACATGATATCTCGTATTAAGCATGAGCAAGTAGACAACGTACTCAGTGGATCCCCTGAAAATCCGCGAGAAGAAGTGCTTTTTGCTATTTTCCCCGTGTATGAAAAAATGCTTGCAGAGCATAATGCATACGATTTTGACGATTTATTGCGTATTCCGTTACATATTTTACGCTCACAGCCCACTGTGCGGTCACTATACCAAGCCAGGTGGCGATTCATCTCGGTAGACGAGTACCAAGATACGAACCCCATGCAAGAAGAAATTATCTCCCACCTCATGAGTCAGGAGCAGAATATTTGCGTAGTAGGAGACGATTACCAATCTATTTACTCTTGGAGAGGTGCAAGTGTTGACCATATTCTCCAGTTTGAACAACGCCACATAGGATGCACCACAATTTTCCTCACTCAAAATTATCGCTCTACTCCGAACATTCTCGATGCCGCTAACAATGTCATTGCGCTTAATGTAGACCAAAAACATAAGACGCTTTGGACAACTCAGGAAAGCGGAAGCGAGGTAAAAACCATGCGATTACCGTCAGATAGAGGAGAAGCGGAGTGGGTATGCAGTCAAATACGGGACCATGTACGTGATGGCGGAAAGCTTTCCGATTGTGCTGTTTTATATAGGACCAATGCACAGTCCCGCCTCATGGAAGAACAATTCCTTATGCACCGCATGCCCTACACCATAGTGGGGGGATTTCGATTCTACGACCGCAAAGAAATTAAGGACGCTTTAGCCATATTATCGTTCTATCTTTCTCCGTCCTCAAGAATCCACTTTGAACGAATCGCGGATGCACTCCTTACGCGCGTGGGGCCAAAAACCATCGATAAATGGGACAACATAGCAAGAGAGCAGGGTATCTCGCTCGGACTGTATTTGTCTACAACCGAGCAACGAGCAGATCTGCGGGCAATTTTTAGTGCATATCGCGAGGCAAAGAGAAGCGAACATGAAAAAGTGTCAGACTTACTTCGTCTCCTTGTCACAAAAACAGGATATTTAGCATCCCTGGAAAATCTCCCGGACGGCAAAGAGCGAACAGAAAATATAAACGAACTTTTCAACGTAGCAGCCGCATACACAACAACTGAGGCATTTTTAGAAGACACCGCGCTGCTTTCTGACATCGATACGTTTGATAGAACGGATAGTCGAGTAACCTGCATGACGCTTCACGCCTCTAAAGGACTGGAATACCCAGTTGTGTTTATTATAGGGTGTGAAGAAGGCCTTTTACCTCACGAAAACAGCCTTTCTTCATCTGCAAGCATTGAGGAAGAACGACGTCTTATGTACGTTGGAATGACGCGAGCAAGGGAACAATTAACCATCACGCATGCGGCATATAGATTTAGGGGAGGGGAAATGACACCGCAGGCACCCTCTCGGTTCCTTGAACAACTTCCGCAAAGCACCGAAGGCTACAAAGAGAACACATATAATACTCAGGAAAATTATTCAGACGATATTACCGATTTTTTACATGAAGAACCAACGCTCGTTCAACCAACTTCCGGATCGTACGTTACTCATCCACAATTTGGGCGGGGAGTTATTATTGGTGCTTCCGGCGAAACAATTACGTGTGTGTTTGAAGGTCATGGGGTAAAAAATGTGGCGGTAAACTCCTGTTCGGTACCAGCATGATCCAGCCACTTACAAATCCAGACGTACTAAAAAGCGTTCTTGCTTCACATCAATTGCGAGCTGCAAAATCTATGGGCCAAAACTTTCTTATCTGTGGAGAAGTTATAGATGCGGTATTAATGGGGCTATCTATTGGTCCCAAACATATTACAGAACTCGGACCGGGGCTCGGAACTCTAACACAAGGGCTGATAGGCTCTGGATACATTGTTAGGGGCATTGAAAAAGATGATGATTTTGTGCGCGTTCTACCAAAAATGGTTCCTCCTGCGTTCCGAAAAAATCTTACGGTAATTCATGGGGATTTATTGGAAGAAGACTGGCATTGGCCCTCGCAGGGCAGCGCGTCGGGTCAGGCTTATAGTCTCATCGGCAACATCCCTTATAACATTTCAGGACTTATTATACGTCGCTTAACAAACATACAAGCAGTTCCTTCATTAGTCATATTATTAATGCAAAAAGAAGTTGCCGAAAGAATAGTTTATACCGAAAATTCCATGAGTTTGCCCGGTCTTTCTGTTGGCTTGTGGGGCAATGCGGAATTGCTTTTACAAGTTCCTCCTTCATGCTTCATACCAGAGCCAGCCGTCAATTCTGCACTTATCCAAATACGCCCAAACGCGGATATGCTCTCGCTAGAGAAACGAGAAAAAATAATTGCATGTGCAAAACCCTTTTTTCAAGCCAAACGAAAACAAATCGCACATACATTGAAAAATTTCTATAGTAAAAATGCAAAAGAAATAGAATTTATTGCAAATAAACTCTCTATTTCACCATCTGCGCGCCCAGAAAACCTTTCCGTAGAAACCTGGACTGCCTTGTGTGATATACTGACCTTATGACCCGCCGCGTCGTAATCGGCATTCTTATTATTCTTATACTTGGCGTCCTTGGAGGCATCGTCGCTCTTAGTATTTTTTGGCTGCAAACTCCCACGGAAGACATTGTAACAACGCCTACAATAATTCCCATCACTGACCCTACAGCAGACTCAGACAATGATGGGCTTTCAAATGCAGATGAAAGAGTGTGGGGTACAGATCCGGCTGACGAAGACACTGATAAAGACGGGTATATAGACGGGGTAGAGGTACAAAAGGGCCATAACCCAACTATTGCCAGCCCAAACGACAAATTACCCCCCGGCTTTGCTCCTGGACAGAACGTAGCCCCCCTAGATCCGTCATCACCTTCAGTAACATCATTTGATTCATACTTTTCTGAATCGGTAGATGTGACGGGTGGAAGCAAGAATTTAACAGAAGAATATGCTCGCACGGTTCCAGATAACGACAAATCGGCTGTTACATTAAATGCGTTCGTTGCCATCCAGCCCATTAATACCGCACTTCCGGTTCTCGATGAAAGTCGGATTTCTATAACACAAGATAGCTCGCCCGTAATCATTTCTCAATATTTAAATACAGCCGCAAATATAGAATCGATAGCAGATAAAGCTCGTATGACTATTGCACTTAATGATTTTTTTAAAAGTAAAAATGCATATGGTTTTACAACGCTTGCGGAAGCAATAAAAGCATCTCAATCCAGAATTATTGGGCTTTCAGTCCCTCAAGAGGCACTTGAATATCAAAAATTGCTTATTGGCTATACGGAGCTACTTTCAGGTACTTTAAACCAAATTGGCGCATACAAAGATGACCAACTAAAAGCACTTGTCGCGCTTCGTCAACTAGACGCTATAGATAGATTATATTTTCCCATTATTAGCAGGGAGCGTGAACGCCTCGCTGGCTTTTTAGAATAAACACTATGCATACAACGAACAAAGTAGGAATTCGTATAGCAGGGATAACGCTGGCTCTTGCACTAGCGATGTTTGGACTATCCAAAGCTGTTGCTTTTCTTGTTTCTCAAACTCCAGAGACGCCCGCAACAACACCTAATCCTACTTCAGCGCAAATAGTACAACCACCCAGCCCTGCAACCACCTTACCCCCAGAACTCCAGAAACAAATTTCGGCTTACAAAGAATCTGCGAACGAAACACTTGGCGAGTATACAAAAAAATATATCCAATCACTCCCAGCGGAAAGTGAAAAAAATGAGGTACTAGCGCCAACTAAGGTAGAAGAATTTGTAAATACAAATAAAGAAGCTCTATTACCAGCACTGTTTGCAGGAACAGTGAAAACAACTACGGCCTCAGGCAAAGAAGCAATTGTGAAATACCTTGACGCAATAGCGCCATCGCATAACCCTGCAATTAAGCCAGTAACAGGAGAGATGATTTCTGCTGCTCTTATAAAGCAAGAAAGTGGGGAAGATATTCAAGCGCTAGCGCCTGTTCATGCCTCAATTGAGAGCAATTTTAACCTCTTTAAAAACGTACAAGCGCCAAAAGAAGCTGTTGAATTACACACAAAACTCCTGCAAGCAACCCTTGCTCTTATGAACAACGTTACGTTACTGCAAAACATACAAAAAGATTTTGTAGGGGGACTTATCGGGCAGAAAAATCTTGCAGATTTAAATGCAGTGTTTACAGAAATTGGAACACAAATTCTTGCACTCGAAACCAAATACAACATCAAATAAAACGTGCTATAATTTGAGGCAAGTATGAGTCGTACTTTATCGCGTCCTTCGTATTATTTTCAGTATGCATTTCCTGCATTTGTTTTTGCTATTTGTTTTATATTATTTACGACGCAAACTCCATACGCATCCGCAGATCCGCACGCAGTATTTTATACAGACAGAGCGCAAGAACAATTGTTCTACAACACTCTCGCCGCACTTAATCAGGCGGACTTTGTAGAACCTCCTACGCTACAATCAGGACAATTCAGTAGAGAATCTCTTGTGGACTTGCGAGAAAGCACACTTCCAAGCCCGCTCCCAGGGCAAACTCCACTGCCGTTTAGCAGAGAACAAAACCCTACACTCAACGCAACTCGGACACAACTTCCCGGGATTATCGCAAGAAATATCACCCTCGAAGGGAATGACCTATGGACGGCCTATTTATTTCAGCAATTTGCGCTAGAAACGGACGTAAGAACGTCTTTAAGTAAATTAACACGCATCATCTGTACAGATGCACTTGGTCAAACAGGGTGTAACAACGAGCCCGGACCATCGCAAAATCAGTCAACGGCCTTTCCAACAGATATTAAAGAATACATCGGGCAAGATAATCTTCCTGTCGTTTCCAAGTTATTCACACAAACAGAAAGTGAGAATAATTTTCAGGCAAAACTTACAGGAACGGATGGAGTTAATCCCGTACCCCTCAACCCAAACATCCCAGGTGGACCATCTCAACCAGGGCCATACACAACCGAACCAAAAATACCAGAGAGCTTAAAAGTGCCGCGTTCTAGTTCTGCTGAAATTGCCGCATTACACAACGACACTGAAAATAAGCCTGAAGCTCGCACGATATGGGAATCAGCAAGAAATAGCATCGTAGCATCGCTGTATAATACTGGGCTCGATTCAAAAATATTCTCGAAATTTACACTTGCCGATAAAGGAGAGGTAACATACCCCGATGACGCTTCGTTTGATGACCACTTAGATATTCTCAGTGGTATAACGTCAATCCTCCCCGCATCTATCGAGATTGCAGCGCGTGGCAAAGAAGAAGGCCTGGCGTTTAAACAATACCGTGAACAAACACCAGCTCTTGCAAAATACACGCTTACAAAAGAAGAGGGCGGCGGGGTAAAAGGTACTATCACGAACCCATCTACGGGTATTGAGGCTTTGATAAACACCGGCGCTCAACAGCTCGCAAACCAAACTATCAACCAAAATATTTCTGGAACGCAGGAAATTACTAATCCTGGCAGGGTACCACTCTTACCAGTGGATCTTAGGCCCGAAGTTGCGGGTATATCGACAGAAAACGGTCCTCAAGGAGGACCTGGGGAAGTGGCTGGTATAGCTACCTTTGCTGTCGATATCGCAAGACTGTACAACACGTACTACAGTGACCCAAAGCCAAATCCAAACAGTCCAACTACAGGAGTTATTCCATATTTTGAAGAAAAAGGTCCTGATGAATTCCTCCAAGCCCTCGGCGCCACTCCCCCAAAATCTACAAAAAAAGTTGATTGTGGATTTTGCGTTTCTTTAGATGAAATTATAGCACCAGGTGGTGTAACCCAGACCATGAACGAAGTTTACTCAGACATGTATTGCTTCTTCTTCCCGAGAACGGCGGCGTGTGTAGCACGGCAAAACCCAGACTATGAATAAGAGTAAGCAATTATTTCTTATTTTCGCATTACTTGCGATGTTTGTTGCTCCATTTCAAGCATCTGCTCAACTACGTATCGTAAGTGCGGGTACAGCAATGCGCGTATCTGGTCAAAACGACGATTTCTTTAAAGACACAGCAAATTGTTCAGTAATAAAGGTAGTAAACAGCGATGACGAGGACGTACAATCACTCGACATACAACCCGAGCATCAAGACTTGCCTTTAGTAAGATTCACAAAAAACCTTACTTTTGGTGCTGCCATAACGTACTACGCATGTACAATAGAAGCTTTTGCGATAATACAAACTACGTATAATCCTGGAATATTAAATTCCATATCAGATACGCTTGTCAGCTTTTTTAAATATTTTATTGAATTAGTAAACGGACTCCTAACCTGGGTGCTTAAGTGGGCCGGGTACCTACTCATCGCCATGATTGGGCAGGGGAAGTTTATTACCAGCGACATCGTCACCCAAGCATGGCCGTTCGTGCAAGGGCTTGCAAACCTTGGATTCATATTCGCTCTTTTGTACATTGCCCTTGCCACCACGCTTCGACTAGAATCCGTAAGTAGCTCAATACAACGGCTACTGCCAAGACTCCTCGTAGCGGCGCTGCTTGTAAATTTTAGCCTCGTCATTGGTGGCCTAATCATAGACGCGTCAAGACTCCTCATGGCTGCCGAAATTAGTATTATGGGTGGCGGTTCTTTAGATTATGAAAACTTCACTGCCGAATTAGTGAGGTCTTCAAACGCTTCAGCAACTATACTTTCCGGTTTACCACTCGTAGATACTAGCAATGCGTCTGCGGTAGTGCTTAAAATGATTCAAAGTGTTGTTTTTCTTGGGCTATTAACAGCTGCGATTTTTGTAATAGCTATAAATCTATTTATTCGCTATATTGCGCTCCTCATACTACTTATACTATCGCCCATAGCTTATCTTGCACTTGCGTTGCCAAAAACCTCTCAGTACGCAACCCAGTGGTGGGGGATGTTTATAAAGTGGGTTTTATATGGACCGATTGTGCTCTTTTTCCTGATTATTATTACTCGAATTCAAAACGTAGACATAGTATTAGCAGACACTGTAAGTGAAAATAAATTATTTACAGTATTCTTCAATCAATTTATTCATTTTGCGATTGTTATTGCGCTCTTCTTTGTTGCAAATAGCGTAGGTAAAAAAGTTGCTGGTGCAGGTTCAGACGCAGTTATGGGCTTTGCACAGAAAAATCCTCGAGCGGCGTTTATTGCTGGCACGTCACTTCTTACTGGCGGACTTGGTGGAGCAGCTGCTGTGGCGCTTTCGAGCAGAAGTGCTAGGGATGCATACAGTGGGGTTGGCAAAGGCCTTGCCACGAAAACTCGAGCAGGAGAATTGTTTGGCACAGGAGGTGTGCGAGGAGGCTTTAGCACTGCTGCTAAGTGGGCTCTGGGCGCAGAACGTAACGAGAAAGGCGAACTTAAAGATGGAGAAAAATCGATTGGCTCTAGGCTCGTAGATAAAATTACTCCGCTTAAGCTTCAAGCCGCAGTTGCTGCATCTAAGGAAGCCGAGCGTATAGCAAATTTACCCGATCCAAACGAAGCAGGAATTGCATTACCAGAAAGAGTTAGAAGAACACGAGCTATTAGGACCGCATACGACACAGCGGCTGCTCCTGGTGGCTCACTTGATCCTACAAAGCTTCTTAAGGGCAAAATTGCCGCTGAGATTTCTCCAAATGCGCTGGATAAGCTTGTTCGTAATTCAAAGAATGATTCGATGATTGATAATATCTTGGGGCATAAAGATGTCGTTGTAAATATGAAAAATGAAACAAAAGCGTATATCTTAGCAAATGGAAAGCCTCGCGACCCTCGAAAAGCTAAAGAAAATCGAGCAAGCAAGCTTGAGGGAAAGCTGCGCGACATAGGTCGAGATAAAAAATAATTATTAAACATATGGACACTTTTCAACTTTATCCAATCGGATCCATCCTAAGCAGACCCGAAGAAGCCACTCAAGGATATCTAGATATCGTCAGCTTATTACCTCAAAATATAAAGGATATTCTTGCTGCTCCCAATTCCGCTGCTTTCGTCCTTGGCATTGTTAAAAGCTACAACATAAGTGAAGCTCAGGCGCCAAGTATTGCCTTTGAGATTCTTGAGGTAGCTATTGGCAAGAAAACTTTTGCTCAGCTTTCGGGAGTTTTTGTTGCAGAACTTGGACTTGCACCCGATCAAGCTCAAAAAATGGCACTAGAAATTGAGAAAGATATATTTGGGCCGATTAAGGGGGAATTGGATGAATTTTTGCGAGGGCAAAAGGGTAGCGAGACAACCCCGAGTATCGCTTCTCCCCAGCCTTCGCTAAAGCTTCGGCCGGCAGGCACCCCACCCAACCTCCCCTCAGTCAGCGGGAGAGGCGCGGCGCAACCTAACAATTTGCTAGACCTGAAAGAAATAGCTGCTGCGAAGAGGCAGGAGCAGTTGGCGGGGAAACCGACGCAAAAACAGTTACCTAAACGACAGGTGACAGCGCGGATTGCGCCTCCGCAACAGCCACCTGCGCCACTCCCACCCCCTCCAACTCCCCCTCGGGCCCCACTTCGCCCGCTGGCTTCGAGGGGCGCAGCAGGGGGAGAGAACGCTACGACGCCTACGTTTCCCTTGCCAGCACGCACACCTCTACCAAAGCCGGCGGTTTCTCCGCTTGATTTTAGTAAGTATCAATAACTTTATCTATGCGCTTTCAAGTACCTCAATTTACCGATATAGAAGACAAAATAGTTGGGCCGTTTACGCTCAAACAGTTCTTAATATATGTAGTGGCCTGCATGTTGCTGGTTCCTGTATATATTTATACAGACTTATCGCTCTTTATAACTATCGCGCTGCCTGTGCTCGGAGTTGCTGCAGCATTTGCTCACGTTAAAATCTACGGAAAATCGTTAAGCCAAGTTGTGTTTGCGGGGATATTCTATTTATCAAAAGGGCAGTTATACATTTGGCGCAGACAAAAAAACCAACCTTTTAAAATTGTAGACAGTGAGTGGAATGCAAATATGAGCGAAAAGGTAAATACATCACTTACACGGCCATCTTCTTCATTAAATGTTATTGCACAGTCACTTGAGACAACAGGGAACATCAGTAAAGAAGATATTCCAGACCCTCTCATGGTACAATAGAACGTATGGCAATGTTTGACATGATGAGCCCCCCACTCAAAGGCAAGGCGAGTCAAAATTTAGTACATATCTCTGAGTTACGCGATGGAATTGTTATACTGCAAGACGGTACAATGCGATGCGTCATGATGATATCTTCCGTAAACTTCGCATTAAAGTCCGAAGAAGAACAAAATGCCATCATTTATGCGTATCAAGACTTTATCAACTCTCTCGATTTTCCTATTCAGCTTACTGTTTCATCAAGAAAAATGGATATCACACCATACTTAGAAGAAGTAAAACATCTTCGTGATTTGCAAAAGAACGAATTGCTACATTTACAAATGACAGAATACATTAATTTTATATCCGAGCTCGTAAAAGGAAGTAATATTATGACAAAAACATTTTTTGTCACTATCCCTTTCTCTGCTTCACAAGATAAAAAAGAAGGATTTTTCTCACGTATCGGTAAAGGAGCAAAAGGGGCAGTAGGTAAGGGAAAAATGACTGATATCGAATTTGAGCACAACAAAACTCAAGTTACGCACCGCGTTGAACAAGTTGCAATTGGGCTGCGGGGCATTGGGCTGCGCGTGGTTCCGCTCAAAACGCAGGAGCTGTTGGAATTGTTCTATAACTACTTTAATCCGAACACATCTCGTAACCAACGCCTGCGCAATGTAGATAAATTAACTATTCAAGAAACTGACGCACCGCTATGAGTATCTTTACTTCACTCTTTCCAAAGAAACCGAAAGAGCAAACACCTGCAAAAATTGATAAGGAATCTCAAAATATCATGCATCAATTTGATACAGGAGTTTCTTCACTTCGAGACATTCTTGCACCATCAGCTTTTAAAGTGAACACGAAATCAATTGAAATCGACGGAAAATTTGCTACTACCATATACGTAACTACATATCCGAGGTATTTGGATACGAACTGGTTTGCTTCTATTGTTAATTTTGACGTTGAATTTGATGTAGCAATGTTTATCTACCCACAAGATTCCGCAACTATTTTGAAAGAGCTACGAAAGCGAATAACCCAGGTATCTACATCTATTTCTATGCAGGCAGAGCAGGGCAAGGTAAGAGACCCTCAACTTGAAACTGCATACCAAGACATTGAAGAATTGCGAGACCGCCTTGTGCAAGGAACAGAGCGATTTTACCAGTATGGTTTATACATTACGGTATATGCCAACAGCGAAGAAGAATTGGACGATATATTATCTCAAGTAGAAGTACTCCTCGAGGGGCGCCTCATATATGCCAAGCCTGCACTCTTTCAAATGGAGCAAGGGTTTGACTCTACATTACCACTCGGACATGACACGCTCGTTGTAAACACTAATATGAATACGTCGCCACTTTCTACCAGCTTTCCATTTGTAAGCTCCGACCTCACGAGCAACTCTGGTGTTCTCTACGGAATTAATCTGCACAACAGTAGTCTCGTGCTGTTTGACCGGTTCAGTTTAGAAAATGCGAACATGGTTATCTTTGCAAAATCCGGTGCCGGAAAAAGCTACACGGTAAAGCTCGAGATTTTACGGAGCCTCATGTTTGGTACGGAAATTATCGTCATCGACCCGGAACAAGAATACCGCTATTTAGCTGAAGCAGTAGGTGGGGCCTACCTGCAAATTGCCATTGCGTCAGACCATCGTATCAATCCGTTTGATTTACCAACACTCGGGGAAGACGAAAACCCAGAAGCAGTCCTGCGAGAAAATATCACCCGCCTTATCGGGCTTATATCTCTCATGGTAGAAGGGATGACTGCGGAAGAGCAATCCATTGTCGATAATGCGCTTTGGGAAACGTATGCTTTAAAAGATATTACTCGCGGTGCGAAATGGGACAAGCCAGAAGTGCCAACGCTTCAGGACTTCTACAACATTACAAAAGATATGGAGGGCGGGAAGAACGTTGCAACCAGATTACAACGCTTCGTGGAAGGTACTTTTGCTGGGGTATTTAACCGAGCAACGAACATAGACCTCGACCAACAGCTCATTGTGTTCAATATTCGAGATATGGAAGAAGAGCTTCGCCCGATTGCCATGTATGTAGTACTTGGTTTTATTTGGAATAGGATACGAAGCCAGCTCAAGCGACGAATCCTCGTGGTGGATGAAGCTTGGATTATGATGCGCAATGAGGAATCTGCGAAGTTCTTATTCTCAATGGCAAAACGTGCCCGTAAATACTATCTCGGCGTTACCACTATTACCCAAGATATTTCTGACTTCCTGGGGTCTAAATACGGAAAGCCCATAGTAACAAACTCGTCTATTCAATTGCTCTTACGTCAATCTCCCGCGGCAATTGATGCTCTTTCGGAACTGTTTTACCTCACCGACCATGAAAAGTTCCGCTTACTCGAAAGCGACGTAGGGGAGGGTATCTTTTTTGCTGGATTAAAACACGTGGCGATTAAAGTAGTTGCAAGCTATGCGGAAGACCAGGTGATAACATCGGATCCGCAGCAAATTTTGGCAATTGAAGCGGCGAAGAAAGAATTGAGTAATAATGCATAGAGATGACAGAGCAACAGGAAAGGGAGCAGCAAGTTGCATTAAACGCTAAGAGAAATCGTAAATTCCAACAAGATTTTCGTGGAGACTTGCTTAAAGCTAGGCAAGACACTAAAGAAGAGGAAGAAATTCCCCAAGAATCAATTCAAAAAAGAAGATTAAACATATTAAAAGCGGGTGCTATTAAAGAAGCAAATGCAAGGACTGGCGGAGCCGTAGGCGCTAGTGTGGGGGGTGCGGTGGGTTCTATTATTCCGTTTATTGGTACTGGTATTGGGGCGTTTTTGGGGCGTTTTGTAGGAAAAAAATTAGGAATTACCGGATTTATTCTTATCGCGCTCCTCGCAATTGCGTTCCAAGCTATTCTATTTATTCTCGTAGTAAAAGGGTATTGTGATAGCTTAGGGTATATTGGACAAGCAGCAGATTATTTAACCGTTGGCATATGTCAAAATTTCAAATAATTTTTTTAGGTTTCTTCATCACTTTTCTTGCCAATGGCTCTGCGTTGCCTGCATTTGCACAAATGGGTCCGGAAGGAGACCCTTTTAAAGATCCGGCAGGGTTTGGGAAATTCGAAGTTGGCTTACCTGGAATACCTAAAGATACATTTATTGCGGACTTTGTAAGCGGAGAAAAACCAATTTTGGATTTTATAAATCTTGCAGTGAACGCCGTAATTGCAGTACTCGTGATAATTGGCCTTATTACGATAGTTATTGGCGGATATATTTATATGACGGCGTCCGGTGATGCTTCTCGGGTTAAAACGGCGAAAGAAATGATAATAGCTGCACTTGCCGGCATATTTCTTTCTCTTGTTTCCGTTATTATCCTCAATACAATTAATTCATATCTCGGTAGTGGTGCCGAAGAACCTAAGCTAGGCGAGCCATCAAACGGGTCAACACCAGGTGGAGGAGGCGGAAGTGGCGGTTCAAGCGGCGGTGGTTCCGGTGGAGGTGGTGGCGAGCTACCTGATGGTGGTGGAAACACGGGCGGGGGCTCAGGGATCGGTAATGGCGGTAATAATGACAATACCCAACCTTCACTCGATCAACTGGATCGGCTGCGTACTATTACAGTAGGTGAGATTGTTGTTTTACAAAACGAGCTTGAAAACATAAACCTTACCTCGGAGCAGAAAGCACTCTACACTGCAAATTTGACCGACGCGCAAAACAGATTAGCTGAATTTAATCGACAATTAGCTGTTCCTTAGTAGATAGAGCCGTCAGCAGCCACCACAGTGCCGATAAGTCGTTTTTCCAGTAGATAGTGTCGAATAAACCGAATATAAGGATAGATATGAGGGCGAGAGTGGTTGCGTGTTGATGCGTTGCGCTTCTCCCACCCCCTCGGCGTATTGCGACAATGTTTAGGCCAATAAAGCTTACCAAGCCGACCACACCGACGTTTAGCCAAAACGAAATTATCCAGTTATGCGGGTCGCGGAAGACGAACTCGGGTATTAGCTTATAGCTTTTAGCTTCGCTAGCTTCATTAGCTTGCGTTGCGAATAATGCATGTAGCTCGGCTTGGTATGCTGGCTCAAATTGCCCGAGGCCGATACCTAATATAGGGTTTTTTTGAATTAAACGAACGCCAATATCCCACAATTGCAGCCGAACGGTAGCGGAATTGGAAGTATTTTGGTGAATAAGAGGGGAAACAAGGTACTGGATGCGTCCGGAGAGGGTGAAAAAGGCGAATATGAGAATAAATAACATTAAAAGTAATAGTGCGGATAATGGCAAACCATACTGTATGCCGCCTAACCTGCCCTCACCCTCCCGCCTGCGGGCGAGGAGCCCTCTCCCCAATTGGGGAGAGGGGAAACGGACCGTAAACAAAAACCCTATCAACGCAGTTCCAGCTATCGCGACAACTGCTCCAAACGACTGCGTCCAAATAATAGTTATTAGCATTATTAGGGATGCAAGCTGATAAAAACGATTTTTTTGCTGCATCCCGACCCAAAAAGCTATAAAAAAAACAGGACTTAAAAATAACGCGAGGGAGTTGGGCACGTCGTAAATGCTTTGAATCCGTCCAAAACCGTCTATTTGCGATATACCAAGCAGGGCTACTACGAGACCCGACATAATTAACGAATGAATCACTTTTTTCCGATCAGCAGTATGTATTAACAGCCCAAACAGCATCGGAACCACAACCCAACCCTTTAGTATTCCTAAGCTAGAGCGCAACACGGGCGAAAATAGCGTAGAAACCACGGCAGACAGTAAGAATAAACACGCAAAGAGCGTAAAGCTGCGTGGCAGAGCTCGAAGCGCACTAAATAATCGATGGCGCGATTTTTTATTCCAAATAGCACTAATAAAAACCGTAATAACTAATATCTCAAAAAGATTTATAGGGATGCCAAGTAAAGAAAATCTAATGATATACGTAGGGAGTAGACCTGCCAGTGCCACCATAAGCGTTGTAATCACAGGGCAAGCAGAACGAGTAAAATATATGGAATCAATACGTGCGGGTACAGCAAGCTATTTGTAAACTGAGAGTGCACAAGCAAAAACACCGTTGCCCATATATACAGGAATGAATAGTGCCTTATAAAACCGAGCAATATTGGGATGAGAAATAAAGCCGTACCTATAATACCCGTTGTAACAAGCAGGGTAAGAATACTACTATCGGAGCCACCCCGTGAATGGATCTGATAATTAGATATGAGGCCAGCATCCTTCGCTGCCACCTGATACGCATTGTACCCAACCCCTAAAAAGATATGTGGCTCAACTAAGCGTCTCCAAACGTCTTTATATGCTTCCATTCGAATGGCGATAGTGGGGTCGTGAAAGAATATTTGCCTCGCTCTTTCCTGTAATACTATCCCTGCAAATGCCACAACAATGCCTAGCGTAATAAGCCCAGGGAGTACCATCTTCTTCCATTGCTTTGGGAACGACGAAGAAAATAGCCAAACTACACAACACACACAAAGAGCAACGGTAGCTGCAATAAATGTACTGCGAGATTTAGTAAGCAGTATTGCTATGGAACCCATCATAAAAAACCCTATCCGCATGGCTTGAGAGCGCGCCCAAAGAACAACAGCAGGAAGAGATAGGGCTAAAAACGCTCCAAAAAAATTTGGATCAAACCAAGTTCCAACCATTCTTTGTATATGCGGGTCCCATCCATTTCCAAAACCAAACAAACTTGGGAAAAATATGAGCTGTAAAAAACCAAAGCTCAAAAGAATAGCATATGTGTACACAAAGGCCTTTTTTGCATATGCCTTTACTTCGGCTTTCTGTAATATTGCCATACCAAATGGATACAAGAGGACAATACTTGCAAGACGCACCCAATAGAGAAGGGCAATCACTATTTCACTTTGCTGTAGCTGGCTACTATGCAGTAGTAAAGTCGATATACTCCAGAGAAGAAAAGGTGAAACTATGAGGGGCGAGGAGGGGAACGACAACGCTGCAACTAGCAAGAATAAAACAACAGCGATGTCGCTTACGAGAATACCGCCACCCTGACCAGCTACTACAAACCTAATACTTTGGCCTACTATAAGTGACGCAAAAAGGAGAGCTATTGCAGTTTTCGCAAAAAACGTTGAATGCGCCATATAGTGGAAGAGTAGTGCTTTTTAAAGTATCTGTCAGCCGATTCTCTGTACACCCTGGTTTTTGTATCACTATCCAAATTACTACCCCCTCGAAAATGAGTAACTTTTGCGGTTGGGTCCATAATCACGCTATACCCTTTTTTCCGAACCCTCCTGCACAAATCGACATCCTCCCAGTACATAAAAAAGTTTTCATCAAAACCACCCACTTCATCAAAAACTTTTTTTTGCATGATAAACGCACCACCCGAGACCCAGTCTGCATTAAAGGGAATCGACGGGATTTTTTTTAAAAACACATGCCGCAACATAAGTGCCCATAAAGTTGGCTCATCACCAAACGCCATGCGTTCTGGCGTACCGTTTTCGTCGCATAATAGCAGTCCAATTATTCCTGCATTAGGAAACTTCTGCAAAGACATTCGTATGCGCTCTACTGAACCTTTTTGCAAACGAGCATCGGGGTTTATAAATAGAACATATTCGGTGTTCAATAACCGAGCTCCTCTATTAGCAGAATAGCCGAACCCTTTATTCATACTACTGGCGTCATATTTGCATCCCTGGTGTGCTATTTCTTTCATCGTAGCGTCTTGTGAACCGCTATCAACAATAGCTATGTTTAATAACCCTTCGCTTCTCACGCTTTCCACACACTGCGCAATATCTGCTGCACTGTTATATGTCACAATTGCAACACCAATACTCATAGGTTCACTCTCCCCAGGCGCCCCCTGCGAGCATCCCGCAGCGCACGAGCTACTATTTTATGCTGATTGGTACTGTGTACTGCATGGTATGCCATGCGAATCGTATTTAATGCGTACCAATACAATCTCCAGGACAGCGAAAGATAGTGCTCAAGGACGTATGCTCCGTTACGGACCATATAATAAAGCTTTGAGGAGGAAGTAACGCCATCTGTGTCATCGTGGATATTTTGCAGCCCAGGGATAGCCATGAGTTTACCGCCACGCCTTACAACCATCATACTTATTGCAACATCTTCCCAATACATAAAAAATGAAGCGGGAAATGAGACAGAGGAATATAACCCAAATTCAGCGATCATACATGAACCATGAATATACGTAACTTGCCATGAATTTGCTGTTTTTATTTGATTTGTAATATGGGCTCTGCCAGAAAACAGCGAGACATACCCTCCTGCTGCTCCGGCTAATACCTGCGGGCCGCCGTGCTTTTCCCACCAAGTAGCTATACGCTGCAAACTGTCTCTCGTAAACGTAATATCATTATTTAGCAATATACAAAGATCTGTTTCTTTTGCCCCTAAACGTACCGCCTCTGCAATGCCGGACTGAAGACCTCCAGCATACCCAGTGTTAATCTTGGGACGAATAATAATAGCGTTGTCATTCCGGCCAGGCATAACTATATCTGCGTGATCTACGATAATAATATAATCAGGTGATGCGGTTCCAGTTTTAAGGGAAGCAGTTGCTGTATTAGTTATTTCGCTTGCACCGTAATGGACAAAAATCGCAAAAATCGATCTTCTTTGTGGAATGCTTGTGGATAAATCTGTGGATAAGATTTTATTTTTTGTGAACATTATGCGTATTCTTAAGTTTTTTTCCTATACTGAGCCATTTTAATATACTTTTCTTTTCAACAGTCTGTTCGCATGGTGTACACCATACCAGAATTCCCCAGCACTCACGAGTGCGAAAAAACGAGGCATATTCGCTGTATCACCCCACGTTTTCATAACATATCGGGCAATTTTTCTTGCCCCAACAGCTCCGTACATGCCATGAACAATTCTTCGGACGGTATTTGTGTTCACGAGATACTTTGCACTCCCAACAATTCGCTGCCGGCGCAGTATTTCCTGTGAACTATACCTATGGCGGTGCAGAGCCAGAGCACTGTGCAGAACATGTAAAACAAGTCCTTGCTTGTGGAGACGAGACCCTAGTTCAAGATCCTCCCATCCATACTCGGAAAAACTCTCAGAAAATCTCGTTTTCCCTAAAAAATTCGTTTTCATTGAAATAAACGATCCATAAAAGTAATGCTCTGCACTGCACGTAGAAACGCCTAAAATTGCATCATAATCATTTTGTTGGCCTCCGTGCATCATCCAGTCCATTAACGGCGTAGGATGTATTGTAGGGTCCCATACAACACACCCAAGTGCAGCTGCTGACGCCTCAGGATGCTCCTCATGAAAGAGGAGATGGAGCTGTAATGCGTTTGGTCGCAACACGATATCGTCTGCAAGCAACAAAAAAATATCCGCCGCTGCGCTATTAATAGCGATATTGCGCGCATGAGACCGCCCTTTATGTGGACTCCGTATAACAAGTGGGGAAACCCATGGGCTAGCCCATTCATACTCAGTAGCGATGCTTACAATAGGCTCCTTAGAACCATCGTCACTTACTATAAGTCGCATTTTCCACCCCTCTGGAATTACTTGCTCAAGAAGAGCTGATATTACAGCTTGGAGCTTTTGCTTTCCATCTTTCGTTGGAATAATAATATCGCACGTGTTCATATGCTCGATGTCGTTCTTAAAATACTGAGTGTAGCCTTATTCCACAAGCCGAAAGTAAATCCAATTCCAGCATATAACACACCAACAACAGCCAACCGAAACCCGATATGGAGGCTAGTAGGAAAAATTGTACCAATATACGCCGCAACAAGAGCACCTAGTCCAGCTAAAAATATATTTAGGATGGGCAGACGATACCGAATAGACCGGTGCACAAGAAAAGCAGCAGTACACATTGCAATACCCTCTGTTGCAACTGTTGCCCACGCTGCGGCAAATGCACCATATTTCGGGATAAATACTATATTTGCCCCAATATTAAACAGCACGAGGATACCGTACAATGCAACCAACACCCGCTGGCGTGATAGGGCAATAAGTGCAAATCCAAAAATATTCCCCATAAACATAATTGCGAGTGCAAGCGATAACACCCGAAGAAGGTAAATAGATACAAATAAATCATTCTGACCTGCAATAAACACAACAATAGGTGAAGCAAACACAATGAGGATAGTTGTTATAATAATAGCTCCATACAGAGACATACTAAGACCCTGAGAAACAATCTGCTGTGTACGCTGCGCCGTTTGCTTTGCTAAAGAAGAGCTCACGTGGGGAAGGAGAAGCCCTCCCAACATAGCCGGGAAAAAAAGTCCGTTTTCAATGATTTTGTATGCGAGACCGTACCAACCCACTTCTTCTGTTGAGCGAAAAAAGGAAAGAATAATAATATCGCTGCGAAAATATACGACGTTCAATACGAGCATCACCCCAATTGGCCACGATGTTTTTATAATTTGCCGCCAAGCAGAAATTGATATTTGGGGGAAAAGACTTCGTCTATGCGGAACGAGGACAATATGCGTAATATACGCAACACATAGACTAAGCGTAAACGCAGCAGCTACCCATAAAAGAGCCCCTTCTTTTTGTACATGCAATACATACCAAAGCACCGCAACTTGAGTACTTCGCCCTACAATGTCTCCAATCGTTGCTTTCCATATACACCCGTATGCTTGAAACACTCCCATCATCAACTGACTCATTGATTGGAACACTAAGCCCAGGAAAAGGAGCAAAAAAATGATAAGGAGGTCTTGTAACGACGGAACAATAAGAAAAATAAGAAGGCCAATGAAAAATGCAATAAAGAGGAGCAATATTCGAAGTGAAACAATATGACGCATACCGCTAGTTGAAATGTTTTGTGCTGCGCCTAATGCCCGACTAGCAGTTAAATACAGGCCAAAATCAGCAAACAACTGCAAAAAAGTACCTATCGTAAGAACAAGCGAGTAGATACCAAAACTTTCTACTGAAATAATTCGTAGCGTTATCACGGTAGCCCAAAGACCTAAGAGAATTACTATGGCTCTACTACCTGTAGCAACTAAAACATTAAAAAAAATTGACTGGCCCATTTATAAAAATACCGGACGAACCACTACGCGACGCTCTGTTCCGTCTCCCGTGCTTTCCGTAAGAACGTCCTTGTGCAACTTCAGTGCCATATGAATAATGCGACGGTCAATTGCACTCATAGGCGAAAGGGCAACTGGCCTACCCGTTCGCTGTGCACGCTTTGCAACCTCAGTAGCAAATTCAAACAAGGTACGCTCTCTGCGTACGCGATACCCATTCACATCAACTGAAATATGCACATTTTCTGCAATATGCTTACGCAGAACACAGCGAATTACATGCGCAAGTGCATGAAGATTTGCCCCCTGGGCACCAATAAGCATGTTACCCAACGGACCGGCCATAATTGATATACGAAGCATCCCAGGCTCTTCCATATGACACTCCACATGAACGTCCTGCATTCCCATAACGGCCATAAATCTGCGAACATGCTCTGTCATATATTGGGCGGATTGTCTACGAGTCTTAGTGAACGTTTTACGATAATCTGCTGAATAATTCCAAACAACGTTGAGACTGCCCAATATAACGCAAGAGCGGCAGGTAGCCGCAGAGCAATAAAGATAGTCATGGCAGGGAAGATGTACATCATATTTTTTTGCATAGAGGCCATCATCTTTGCTGTTTCTTCATTTGCACCAGGGCTGCTTTGTGGTGCGGGTGCTAAATAGCGCATTTGAACAAACTGAAATATGCCCGCAATTGCCCCTAAAAGGAAACTAGGAGCACTAAGATTTATGGAAAAAAACGTAAAACTCAAAGCAGTTGGATGAGCTACAAACGAATACAAATAATGGTATGTATCTGGCGTAAGGCCAGAAAAAAATACTTGATACAGCGCAATAAGTACTGGCAATTGTAAAAAAATCGGCAAGAGTCCGCCAGCGGGGTTTATTCCAGCCTCTTTATAGATACGCATGGTTTCTTGAGCTTGCTTGGCCTTATCGTCCTTATGCTCCTTCTTAAGGGCATCAATCTTATGTTGTATCTTGGCCATTTTTTCCTGATTCTTCCGCATCGTACTTGCCTGGTGAAGGAATGAGGGGAGCAACACAAGGCGAACAACTATAGTTACAAATATAATTGCGAAGCCAACACTATGGGAAGGTAATACATTAGTGCTACCAATAAGGAGGTTTAATAGCGGTCTATACAACCCTTCCGTAAAAATGAGAGAAAAAATATTCATATAATTGGTAAGCCTTTCTTGATTTCTTGTTCTATATCTTGGACGCTCATAGAGCAAACTCCTTGGGACTGCGCCACAACAACAATATCATAAGAACCAGTCCAGGTGGTAACAATATAAGCACACGCTGCACGGATTTTGCGCTGCACACGATGCCGAACAACGGAACTGGCATGGACCTTTTTTCCTGCAACGCAAGCAAAACGAACAACATCAAGCGGATTGACTGCGCTATATATAGCTATATTATTTCCTCGCACACGAGAACCTCGCGCAACTACATTCTTAATATCAGAAGAGGCAGTGAGACGATTTTTTCGAGCAAGCATTTCTACTGCTTGGGAACAAGTTGAGCTCTGCCGCGCTTTCGACGACGAGAAATAACATTCTTGTTGTTCCGCTTTCTCGCAAGGAACCCAAACCGTCTTGCACGACGACGTTTGCTTGGTTGGTAGGTTCGTTTTGGCATGAGATGATGATGACGTATTCACCTCCTCAAGTCAAGTATTTATCTTGTCCACATCTTATTAACATATTTTCCACATATTGATACACAACGGACTTCCATAGCTGTGGATAACCGTGATACGATATTTTTTGCATATGAAAGATGACCAAATATGGAAAGTCGCCCTCGACCAGCTTGAGCTCAAAGTGAGCCAAAGTAATTTTCTTACGTGGTTTCGCAACACAAGCGTTAAGGATAGAACGGGGGATGTACTACTTATTGAAACAAAAAACCCTTTCGCCTATGAATGGCTTTCAAAAAAATACAGACCTATCATTTTAGAGACCCTTCAGGGAATTGACCCAACCATCACAGAAGTTCGGTTTTCTATTGCATCACAATCTACCGAAAAACGTATTATTAAAAAAAATATGCGTATCATTGCGCAAAAAAATCAAAGATTAGAACAACCAACTGAACAAAACGTCTCACCCAAAGCATCTTTCGAGAAAATAGGTACAAAGGAAACCACACATTCCTCATCTATTCCATTTAATAAAAACTACACGTTTGATACGTTCGTAGTGGGGACGAGTAATGAAATAGCGCACGCTGCGTGCAGGGCCGTTGCAGCTCGCCCAGGAGAAGCTTATAACCCACTATTTATATATGGGGGAGTAGGACTAGGAAAAACTCATCTTTTACAAGCGGTTGGAAATGCTATTCAGGAAGCAAACCCAAACTTTACTGTTTTATATGTAGCATCAGAAAAGTTTACAAACGAGTTTGTTGATTCATTAAAAAACCATACAACAGCGGAATTTAAAAAGAGGTACCGCAATATCGACGTGCTTATTATTGATGATATACAGTTTTTTGCCGGTAAAGATAAAACACAGGAAGAACTTTTCTATACTTTCAACGCACTACATGGACAAAATAAACA
>JAQBWN010000002.1 GCA_027624555.1 bacterium
AACCGTTGAGCCGTGCAATACGTGCAGTTCATGCGTTGCATTCCAAAAAAAATCTTCCCTCGACTTGGTGGAAATTGACGCTGCTTCAAATAGGGGGATAGACGATATTCGGGCCCTTCGAGAAACCGTAAGCCTCGCACCAACAAATGGGGCATATAAAATATATATAATCGATGAAGTTCACATGTTATCTGGACCTGCATTTGCAGCACTACTCAAAACTCTCGAAGAGCCTCCAAAACACGTCATTTTCATACTTGCAACCACTGAACTGCATAAAGTTCCTGCAACTATTAGCTCCCGTTGCCAGCTTTTCCGTTTTAAAAGAGCGACAAACGAAGAAATGAAAACGCGGCTTACTCATCTCTTACAAAAAGAAAACCGCACAGCAGATAACGAGCTTATAACATTTATCACAGAGCGAAGTGATGGATGTTACCGTGACGGTGAATCTCTGCTAGGGCAGCTTCTTTCAAATTCAAACGACAATCTAACCGCACTACAAGCTTCAGAATTGCTTGGAATACCATCACGAAAAACAGTTGAGAACTTTTTAGAAGCACTTGTTGCAGGCGATGCTAAAACTGCACTTACCCTTGCCACAAAAGCATATGCGGAGGGACACGACGTAGAACAATTTCTTCAAGAATCTATTCGCTCTGCAAGAGATGGCATTGTTCGCGCCATTACGTCACAAAGTCCTCCTGCATTTGCATCAGCGCCAAATGCTGTAGACCGCATCACGGTCATTATGCGCGCATTCCTTGTGGCTCTGCAGGATATTTCTGTTGTTCCAGAACCGATGATTGCGCTTGAACTTGCAATATTAACGTCTACGGTTGGAGTTAAGAGGGAAGCGAGCGCGACTCCTCCCCTTTTCAAGGGGAGGTTGGGTGGGGTGCAAATTGAGCAGAAATCGGAATCACCCTCGCCCACACCCACTCCGAAAAACGCCCCTCACCCAGAACCCCACTCCGCCCAAGGGCTTCGCGGGGCGCAGCAGGAGAGGGGAACGACGTCAGCTCCCGATAGCCCTGAACTCCTCAAAAAAATCCAAGCATCCTGGGAAGCTGTTGTTCAACATGTTCGGACATTAAATCCTGTAGCATCTACCTTTTTACGCGCAACCACTCCAAAAGGTATGACGGGTGACACACTTGTGCTCCATATGCAATTTCCGCTCCATAAAACCTTCTTCGACAAGCCAGATAACAAGACTATTGTCCAAAAAGCAATTATTAGTGTTACTGGTGAATCGGTAACTATTATGTGTGAACTTGGTGTAACGGGACCAGTTTCTCGAAACCAGCAGGAATCGAGCGAAGACAACCTCCTCAAAAACGTACAAGAAGTGTTTGGAGTGAAGGTGTAACCACTTCAGGGTTTTTTCTTTGAATATTATTTTTCTAACGCTGCAACTCTGCGAGTTAATTCGTATTGCTGATTTTCAACGTGTTCCAATCGCTCCGGTAAATCATCTTGGTATCGCACTCGTTTATCAAGCGCTACTACAGATTCCGTATTCAAATCTACTTTCTCCGCAATTTCTTTATTAAATCGTTTTTGATCTTCCCAATTCAGTTTTTCTGCTAAACGAAAATCGGCAATTTCCATTTTTAGTTCACTTCTCACTCCCTGGATTTCTTCTTTTAGCTCTGTACGCACAGCACTAATTTCCTTACGAAATTCTTTTCGTATCTGACTAAATCCCTTTTTCATTTCTTTCATAATAAAACCAGCAATCTCTTGCATCGTATCTGTAATACCTAAAAGATCCCTCCTGGTAACAGGTTTATCCAAATCTTGTAATTTCTTCTTGAGCATAGCTAAAGTATACCACTTTTTTTGTTCCCGGGCAGGGATTCGAACCCCGATACCAAGGACCAAAACCTTGTGTCCTGCCGTTAGACGACCCGGGAATGCTGATGATACTACCGAACTATTGGGATTTAGGCAAGAAAAAAACCATGCTAGAATTTATGTATGAACATCGAAAACCCTCGGTTCAATCAACCATCCCCAGAAAACGAGCCGTCTGAGCTATTTACGCCCGAGCGGTTAATTGCTCATATACAGGAAAATGAGACATTACCCAATGTGAGTAAAGAAGAACTACAACGTTTAAATAACGAAATGACGCAGGAACAAGTTCTTGAATACTACACCACAGCACACGCAATTGAGAACGAGGAAAAAAGGAACGAACTATTAGACCAGTGGATACCAAAACCTAAAATTCTCTACCATGCATCTCCTCTAGGTACCATTGAGGAATTTGAGCCACGAGGTCGGTACAAGAGAAACCCCAATGACCCACCACAAGTATTCGGATCAAGCTCTGAAGCGGTTGCTACCATGATGATGGCTCCAGGTGATGACTCCTGGCATAAGGCTGGCTCGTACGACGGGCAGCGAACGTGGACTTTTATTTATCCTGATACCGATGAATTTCGAAAAGCCGACGTAGGTGGATATATTTACGAACTGCCCCCTGATGATTTCAATTGTGACCCACACATGGGCATGGGCGTGGCAGAGTGGACATCAGCAAAGCCAGTAAAACCTCTCACAAAACCGAAACACTATCCTTCAAGCATTGAAGCGATGCTTGAGCATGGCGTAAAAGTATATCGGGTGGATCAGGAGTTGTTTCGCCGTTTCCGAGATAACAATGAAGATGATGTTGAGCTATTGAAAAACATCAAACCTATAGAAATTTCCAACGCTTAGCGTTGGATGGCATTTTACTAGTATCATCAATACTCTCAAATTGTATTTAAAGCACTCAGCAAAAAAACTCTTAACTGGAAAGAGTACCCATAAATTCATCAATTTTTTGGTGAAAGTTTTCTAACCCTTCGGGTACTTCAAGCACATAATCAAAAAAGTCATCAGGAAGAGAAAGTTGTTCTTTTTCGCTCAAATGATTTCCAACACCTGCACCTAAGAAAGTTTCTACTAAAAGTGCGGGACGAACGAGGCGAATGGATGTTCCGCCCATTTCTTTTACGGCTGCAATTTCATTTTCAAACCTGCAGCTGCTAACGATAATTCCGGCATACTCCGACTTTTTTCCCTCTGATTGATATGCACCTTTTTTCTCGGAATAACAATATCCAGCCTGTATTTTTTCTACTACGCGCTTCATATACACAATCCATGTTTCTGGGTACGCAAGGCGACTTAATTCATTTCCTAAAAGCTGTGTGACAATTCGGGCGGATAAAAATGTTCCGTCTGCTCGAGGGTATCGCTCATCATCTTGATTACGCGCCTGTGATGGCCCCCAAAGCTGCTCATCAGAGAATTCATACACTTCTTTGGCGATTCTCTTAAACGGGTCAGCCATGCTTATTTTCACAAAACCATACTTCGCAACCATATAGTCTGCCATGGTATCTTTCCCTACCCCCATGTTGCCGGTAAGGCTAATAATTTTACTCATAGTATTAGAATACTAGAGAGTGATATACTTATCTATATGCTGGATGTGAATTTACCGCGTGCCCGAGAGAATAATTATGAACATCACAAAAATCGGACATCGTTGTACGATTAAGTTATGGAAATTGTATTAACCGTAAGCCAGTGCGTAGAAGCCATTAATATCACTTTGGATTCCCTGGGAGAACTTACCGTGGAGGGTGAAGTTTCGGAATTCAAAATTATTCAAAACAAATGGGTAACATTTGATATTAAAGACAATACTTCGGTACTTAAATGCTTTATGACCGTATGGAATTTACGTACGCAAATTGAAGATGGAATGTTAGTAAAAGTAACCGGGCAACCAAACCTGCGCGCAAAAGGATTTTTAAGCTTTGTCGCAAAAAATGTCCGCCCATCCGGAGAAGGTTCTCTCAAACGAGCGCTCGAACTCCTGAAAAAGAAATTGGAACAAGAGGGATTATTTTCACGAGAACGCAAGCGCCCCCTTCCGCGTTTTCCTGAACATATTGCATTTATTACATCCAGAGATGCGGCAGCATATAACGATTTCCTCAAAGTGTTAGCTGCACGGCAGGGAGGTCTGCGTATTTCTTTTATTCACACACAAGTGCAGGGGTTAGACGCACCTGAACAAATCATAGGCGCACTTGCTACAGCAAATACGGAACTACAAAACCTCGATGCAATAATTCTTGTACGCGGAGGAGGAAGCATAGAAGACCTTATGGCATTTAACGATGAGCACGTAGTGCGAGCAGTTGCATCTTCCCGCACTCCGATTATTGTTGCTATCGGCCATGAACGAGACGTATGCTTCGCTGAACTTGTAGCAGATGTTCGCGCATCTACCCCAAGCAACGCAGCAGAACTCCTCGTAAAGCATCGTGAAGAAATTGCGCTTGATATATCTCGGCTTACTTCATCGATTTCACAAACGGTAGCTGCGCGAATTGCCAAGAAACAATCCAGTATTATCAGTATGACCCATACTATTAGCAACAGGCTCAAAGTAACGTCTCAAAATGCAGAACAGTTAATATCACGCATTTCCAATATGTCTGTACGACTACGCGATACCATAAGTTCATCTAAGAATAAAATAGATAATATGAAACGAATGCTCCTCGCGCTATCTCCAGAACAAACATTGTTACGCGGATACAGTATTACCAGGACAAAGAGCGGAGCAGTGCTAAAGGATGTAAAAGACACAACAACAGACGAAGAACTTATAACCACACTAGCAAAAGGTACAATTACTTCCGTTGTCCGTAAGGTAAATTAGTGATATACATGAATGATATGGAAAAAGTGGTAAAAAAATTTGATTTCACCAAAGGATACGAGGAGCTAGAAAGTATCGTACAAGATTTTGAATCGAGGGAATTAGACCTAGAGAAAGATTTGCCAAAATTTGAACGCGGATTAGAGTTGGCCAAAAAACTACAAGACCGACTGAAAGAAATTGAGAACACGGTGCAGGAAATTGAACGCAAGTTCACACCATGAAGAAAATTTTGATACTGGGAGGGGGGTTCGGTGGAGTTGCTACATATAAGCATTTGCACAAAATAATTCACCCAGCGAATATTCACAATATTCAAGTAGAGCTCATAAATAAGACGAATTACTTTACGTTTTCTCCAATGCTTCACGAAGTGGCGACCGGCTCTGTAGGACGAGAACACATTGTGCAACCGCTTCGAGAAATGCTCAAATGCTGCGGAAAGGATTTTCATCAGGCATTAATTATAAAAATCGATCCGAAGAAAAAACTCGTATATACAAATACGGGAAACTATTCGTACGACATCCTGGTGATAGCGCTCGGCGTTGAACAAAGCTACTTTAATACGCCAGGAGCAGAAAAATACGCTCTGGCACTCAAGTGGCTTCCTGGCGCTATTGCGATTCGAAACAGAATAATAAATTCTTTCGAACAGGCGTCCGAGAAGCACGATACAAAGGATAGCGATGCAATGAATAAATTTCTTAATTTTGTTATTGTTGGCGGCGGCCCTACGGGGACTGAACTTGCAGGACAATTATCTGATTTATTGCAAAATGAAATGGTAAAATTCTACGGAGATATTCCAATAAATCACGCGAAGGTAGTTCTCATTCATGCTGGAAGGCGTTTAATCGAGCAACTTTCTACGCAAGCATCTGCCTCAGCCCTCAAACGTCTACAAAAAATGGGAGTAGAAGTTATTCTGGGCGAAACAGTAACAGAAGTTACAAAAGATTCTGTTAAATGTTCTTCCGGTAGCTCTATTCCGAGCAACAGTGTTTTTTGGACCGCAGGAACTGAAAGCGGATTAAAGAAAATACTTCCCACGAAACTCCTAAACGAGCGCGGAATGATTTCGGTTTCTGGGACATTTCAAGTCCCTGAGTATCCAGAAATCTTCGCATTAGGTGATAATGCATATGTAACAGAAGACGACTTCAAATATCCACCACTTGCCCAGGCTGCCGTACAAGCATCATCAACAGTCGCAAAAAATATTATTGCACACATTCATCACCAAACACCCAGGAAAAAACGATACCGCCACAAAGGAGATATTATCCCTATTGGAAATTCCTATGGAATATTTGAACAAAAAACCATCAGGTTTACTGGATTTTTTGCATGGGTACTTCGAAGAATTGTATTTATGCAAACCATGTATGGCTGGCGGAACAAAATACATGTGTTATTTGATTGGACAGTAGAGACGTTCTCTCCTCGTGACACTTCAGAATTCTAAAGGTATTATAAGCCCATGAATAAACCATCCCACAAATTCATTGGAATATCACTTTATTTACTCTTTTTTTCAGTATCACCTGCACACGGCGCGACATTTTTACCTATTTCCAACGAAGCAGCGTCGCTTCGATCTGAAGCAAGTGGAGACGTATATGCCGCAAGCAAGTTCGTGGTTATCGCTGCGCCCGTTCAAGGGGATATATTTGCAGCGGGTGATGGGGTAGATATTTCTGGGTCTTCAAGCGCTAGTATTTTCGCGGTAGGACGCAATCTCAACATTACTGGCGATGCAAATGATGACGTTAGAATAGCTGGGAGTATAATTTCAGTCGATTCAAATATAGCGCACGACCTTTTTGCTTTAGGTTCTCAGATTTTTATTTCCAAAGATACTCAAGTCCATGGTGATGCATATATAGCAGGAGAAAATGTTACCATTTCAGGAACGGTGCATGGTAATGTCCGCGCTACAGGAAGTAAGATAACATTTACCAACGATGCAGTAGTAATGGGAGACATAACGGTATATGGCAATGCTCCAACTATCGAAGATAATGCGAAGATTTCGGGAAAAGTTACTACAATTGCACCTCAAACAGATACAAAAAAAGTGTCGAGAGGAATTGCCCTAAGAACGCTTCTTACAACTATCGTGTCTACGGCAGTCCTCGCTCTCGCTTTACTCTATAGTGCACCCATATTAGTCGCTAAAAGCAAGGACCTTGTATCTCAACGGCCAATACAATCCGCTATCATCGGGTTGCTCTGGTTGCTTCTATGTATCCCCGCAACAATCCTGTTCCTTACTACCAGTATCGGGATATTTATTGGATTATTTGTTCTCACTAGCACAATTCCACTCCTTATTATTGCGTTTGGATTCGTGATTATTGCAACGGGAAGTATAATATATCGTCTCATGCTAAAAAAAGACGGCGTAGCTTGGCAACACGTACTCATTGGTGCAGCTGTTGTGGGCTTAGTCGCACAGCTAAACGTCATTGGCTTCCTCCTTATAACCACTGCATTCCTCATTGCACTAGGTGCCATCCTCAACGCGTTCTGGAGCTTAATCCAAGGAAAATAATATGAAAGATAAAACCTCCACTATATCGCTCATTGTTGGACTTGCCATTCCAGTTGTCATGGTAATTCTTATTGCACTCGCCGTACTTATTCCGGGCAGAAATATCAATCCAACCACGGACTTTATATATGCAACAGGCTCCTACCCAAGCTACACAACGAGGGACGAGAACACAGTTATCCAACATGATCTCACTATAAAAAATGGGATCCTAGTAGACGCTACACAAAGCTATCCAGTAGCGAACAACTATCCACCTTATTTTCATGAAAAAGAATCAGTTCCTCGACTATTTATTCACAACACAACTGAAAATTCAAACAAAGAAATATCTTTAGAAGAAGCAAAAACATTACGCTTGTCTGCAGAATCAAAATCTCCTGATGGTTTTACTGTTTCTTTTGGACGAAGATCATATGGAGTATTCCCGTTTTTCTTTGACAGCGGTTCTGATGATAGTGAGCACGCGTACCTCTCCAATCAAACAGCAAGTAAAGAAATTACTTTGACATCCGGTGCACCGAAAGACATCTATTCGTTTCAGCTAGTGGGTTGGATAATAGAGGAAAAATAAATATGGATAAAGATAGTCTTTTAACTGCAATTACCCACGCATCCGCAGAACGAAGCATTTCTCGCGAAGAACTATTATCTGCGTTTCAAAAAGGGCAGGGTGAAATTGCCGTTCCGCAAAGAAGCAAGTTAAACATAATAAATATACTGTACGCACTTGGAGGATTAATAGTTGTTATCGGCATTATTCTCTTTTTTGAGCAGCAGTGGGAAACGCTTTCGTCCACTGCTCGCATTCTTGTAACGTTGGGGTCTGGGATTGCGACGTACCTTGCCGGAATACTCTTTATGCGAGTGAAAAGTTTTACAGGCGTTGCAGTAAGTTTCTTCCTTATATTTGTGCTTGTATCGCCATTTGGCATACACGTCACGCTCGATACTTTAGACTACGCATCTCCCATACTTTCCAATGAAAACATTATTTTTTCTACCATGTTTATTTGGACACTAGCATCATTCTCGTTATTGCGTCTCAGTATCTTTCGTACTTTCTCGGTGATATTTGGAAGCCTGCTCTTTTTTAGTTCAACTGGAGCACTCTTAGAAAGAAACCCCGCTATAGATATTGGCGAAGCATTTGAATACCGATTTTTGCTTCTTGGAATAAGCTATGCGCTTCTTGCATACTCATGGAAGAAGATTGCACCAACTCTTTCGTCGTGGATGTACGCATTAGGAACTATGATGTTTTTAAGTGCAGCGCTTGCACTTGGAGGATACGCCCCTTCCGCGAACAAACCGTGGGAAATTGCATACATCGGGCTAAACTTCGGCATCTTATTTTTAAGCGTTGTTCTCAAGAGCCGCGCAATGCTTGTTCTGGGGAGCCTATACCTTATGGGGTACATTATGAAAATTACTGCAGAATACTTTAGTGATAGCTTAGGTTGGCCTATTTCACTCGTACTGGCAGGCTTTACATTAATCGGAATCGGCTACGTAACATTCATGATGAATCAGCGATTCATGAAGAAAGATGGAGTGAACCTTGACGGATAATAGTTAGTTTGCCATTTTCGTATTTTGCGATAGTGCTCATAGCCCCTTGCTGTAAATTTCCTCCGTCTAGAATACAACCAAGAGAAAGATCGTACGTTGTGCCGTCTTTCCCAGGAAACACCGCTTCTATTTCATCAGGGTTATATATAGCTTCTTGTCCAGATATATTCGCACTTGTAGCGGTAAGAGGTAGGGCAGTTGTATCTGCAAAACCTTGCATTAATTCATGGTCTATAACTCGCAGGGCAATACAACCATTTTGTGCAATGTGCTCTAATGCTGGCTTGGGGCGAACTAATAGTGTTAAGGCAGAATGCGAAAATTTATGCAGTATTTCTCGTTCTTTGTCTGTTAAATCTAAATACGTATCCCACAAAGATTCTTTCATAAATACACTAAACGCCTTCTCTGCAGGGCGCTTTTTTATATTCCGCAGTCGCTGTAACCCATGACCAAAAAGAGCATTAACCGCCAACCCATACGATGTGCCCGTTGGAAATGCGACAATTCTGCCTTCTTGGATTATTTTTACTGCCCTTAGTACGTCTGTTGTTTTGGTAATATACATAGTTTCCTGTATTGTACACTATGAGCTATATGCACAAAGCGACCTTTCTTTTTGCCAGCCTAAGTATTTTGCTTGCATTTGGCATAGGTACAGTAGTATCAAAAATCATTCAACAGTCTCATACAACCGTTCCACTGGAAGGCGGGTCCAGTATTGAACTTGGATTATCTGGAAACGAACAAGAACATAGTGAAAACGCGAGCCATAATAAAAGTACGTTACTTTTCAATACTGAAACCAAAACTATCATGTTTCAAAGAAACGCCTTTGAGCGAAGACCTCTTGCAAGCATTACAAAGCTTATGACTGCTATGGTTGCAATAGATCACGGTGTGGACTGGGAGAAAGAGGCGAATATTCTTCCACAAGAATACGGAGTGGGCGGAGAACTTCTATTGCATCCGGGTGAAACGGTAACAATGCGAGATCTTTTTCATGCATCGCTCCTCGGGTCAGCAAACAACGCAACAGTTGCATACGTTCGCCAACTTGGCATTTCTCAAGAAGAATTTATACAAGAAATGAACCGCAAAGCAATTTTATTAAACTTGGAGCAAACAGAATTTTTCGACGTTACGGGACTCAACCCAAACAACGTTTCTACCGCGTACGAAATTGCCATGCTGGCGCACAGTGCATTTACAAAGTATCCGGAAATATCAAAAGCAACTTCTGCAAAAGAATATTCATTTACGGTGCGCGGAAATGGAAGGGAACACACTATCCGCAATACAAACAAACTCATTTCAGAAAACAATCTGCAAGCAACCGGCAGTAAAACAGGATTTCTGTACGAAGCCGGGTACTGCCTGGTAACACAAGGAGCTGGTATATACAAAGACCGCATAGCCGTTGTGATGAATGAAGTGAGTGAAGACGCACAATTTGCGGAAATCAACCAGCTCTTGAAAATGCAGGTGAAGTAGCACATACTTTTTATATGGAATACAAGCCAAATATTTATCCAATTATGTATTGGGCTCTCGTGTATGGAATTATTGCAGCAACTGCATTGCTTGCCGTTCATCTGCTCGCAGGTTTTATTAGCCTCCTGTGGTTCCCCGTTTTTCTCGCTGGTCTCGTTTGGGGAGGCTATCGAAAATACCAGCGAGATAAAGCAGCTTGGGCACAGAGCAACGGTTCACCTGCTACACCTACCTCAGGTAAGCAAAAAACCCCTGTAGAAGAATTTAAAGACGCGGCCCGAGACATAGCCCAGGCAAGTAGAGAGATGATGGCCCGCCAAGCTACTGAAGATGCAGCAACTGAGCAGGTAGAACAGGAAATAATTACTGAAGTACCAGAGACTGCACCCGAGGAAGACCAAGTTCCGCCACAATCACCGCTGCAACCTCTGGTTTAAGATCGTGTTCGGCCGATTCCGAGATATAGTATTCCCATTTGCGCGATTCCGTCCGCATCAAGCGCATTTTTTCCGTCTACTACAAATTGTATGTTGTGTTTCTTAAGATTTTCTGGCGTTAATGCTTCGCATATACTTGTATGATTTGTTGCAAGCATTACAACATCTGCGCCAATCAGCGCTTCTTCTAAGGATGCAACGGTAGATAAATGCAGCACGTGCGGGTCATATATTCGAAGCGAAATATCTGAACGTTTTTCTAAGAGCTCTTTCATTTCTAGTGCCGGGCTCTCCCGAATATCGTCGATGTCTTTTTTATATGCCAGTCCTAAAAGCGCAACAGTGAGTGGCTTTTTTTGTATATGCAACTTTTGCATTCCTTTATCTAGTAAAGAAACTGCAAACTCTGGCATAGAATTATTAATATCCCGCGCAAGTTGTAAAAACTTATGGTCAAAACCTGCCTGCCGACCCCGCTCTATCATGTAGTACGGGTCTACGCTAATGCAATGCCCGCCCACTCCATTTCCGGGGTAGTGCGGCATAAAGGCAAATGGCTTCGTAGCTGCGCCTTCGATAACATTTTTTACGTCAATGCCAAGTGCATCGAATGATTTTGCCATTTCATTTACAAACGCAATATTAATATCCCGAAACGTGTTTTCCAAAATTTTTACTGCTTCTGCCTCAGTAACGGAATCCATTGCTTTTACAGGTGCATCTAAAATGCTTTCGTAAAAATCTTTGCCTGCCCGTGTTGCTTCTGGGGTTAACCCACCAATCACCCGAGGTATATTTCTCACCGACCATTTCGCATCCCCTGGGTTTACGCGTTCTGGACAATGCACGATGTGAAGAGTAAGTTCTGGGCGACGACTTATAATGGGCAGCACAACCTCCATCATCACACCCGGATTAATCGTCGATTCTACAGAAAGCAATTGATTATTTTTCAAGTAGGGAAGTATCGACTCAAGAGAAGACACGAGGGGTTCTAAATCGGGCATGTGATCATGCGTGACCGGAGTTGGCACGGCAACCACAATAACATCTGCATCACGAACAACGTCTGGTTTTACACTTGCCTCGAGTGGCTCTTTTGCAAGCTCTGCTGTTATATATGCATCTGCAAACGGAGCTATGCCAGAAGTTATTTTTTTCACTTTTTCTTTATCTACGTCAAACCCCACAACTTGATTACCCCTGCTTCGTGCAAGAAGGGCAAGTGGAAGCCCTACATACCCTAAGCCCACTACTACGAGTTTCTTTGTCATATAGCCCAATCTATCATGGCATTTGGGTCAAGTCCACGGTATACTGGTGCCATGCCATTTCCACCTGTCACAATATATACCACCAAAAGTTGCGGATACTGTAAAGCAACCAAAGCGTTACTTACTGATAATAAAGTTCCGTTCCATGAAATTGACGTTGGAACAGATCGGGGAAAAGCAAGAGAAATGATTGAACTTTCCGGGCAGATGGGCGTACCAGTAATCGTTATTGGGGATAAAAACAACACTGAAACCATTGTCGGATTTAACAAAGAAGCACTTGCAAGTGCACTACATATCACACTATGAGCGACGTAACAGACATCGTAATAGTTGGGTACGGTCCTGCGGGCATGACCGCCGCGCTGTACGCTGCACGCAAACAACTTACGGTCACACTCATAGGAGAACTCCCCGGAGGAGAGGTGCGAAATTCTGGTGATATTGAAAATTGGATAGGAGATAGAAAAACGGACGGGAATACACTTGCTGATAAAATGATAGAACACGTAAAAGATCACTCGGACATGGTAACGACTATATTAGGAAAAGTTGCGAGCATCACGAAAGAATCTCCCACCCCACCCAGCCTCCCCTCGGGCAGGGGAGGAGCACTGTTCGTCACCACCACAGAAGACGGGAAAGAATTTCGAAGTAAAGCGGTTATATATACCGCCGGGAGGCATCCAAGAATGCTCAACATTCCCGGAGAAAAGGAATTTAAAAATCTCGGGGTTACGTATTGCGCAACGTGCGATGCGCCTCTTTTTGAAGGAAAAGATGTCGTAGTTATTGGCGGAGGAAACTCTGGCGCAGAGGCGGTTATCATGCTGCAAAAAATTGCAAAAAGAATTTACGTACTACAAGACAAAGACCAGCTCATTGCCGACCCAGTACTCATTGCAAATTTCGATAAAGATCCAAAGGTTACAATTACTACAAACGCGCAAACCCTAAACATAACAGGAGACACGTTTGTAACCGGACTCACGTATAAAGATAAGACAACCAACATTGAGCACAAGCTCGACGTTCAAGGCATTTTTGTTACCATTGGCGCTATTCCGAATACGGCACCTATACAAGATTTCATCGAACTTGACCCCTTACGTGCAATACCTGCAGATAGGTACGGAATAACCAGCATACCCGGGTTTTTTGCTGCAGGGGACGTAACCACAATTAGAGACGCACAAATTGTAGTGGCAGCGGGGCAAGGTTGCTCCGCGGCTTTATCGGCGGGAGACTACATTAGCCGGCTATGAATACTCGCGTCGGGCCAATGGTAAAATCGCTTGTCTATCTTTTTCCGTCTTCCCATTACGTGTTATTATCCTTATTTCTGTTTATTGGACTTGAGCTGCTCTTTGTTATTCATAATTGGCTTTTCTTACTCTTCTTTATTTTTCTTGCGATTCTCATTATTGGAATTTTCCTGATTCGTTCCGAAGAAGGAAAGCAATTCCACCCAACACAAACCATTCTCCCCACACTCGCAGCGCTTGGGTTTGCCGCCCTTGCCATATACCTCCCACTCACCGCCTATCTTCATATATATTTTTTACTATGCGTAATTTTATTTTTCTACATCCTAAAACACGGCGCAAAACAAGCATACCCAACATGGAATATGGTTATTTCACTTGCCGTCCTTTTCGCAGTTATTGCGCCCGCCATCGGGTGGAGATTCACTCTCTACACCCCAGTGTGGACTACTCTTGCACTCATTTTTCCATTAATTAGCTTAGTCGCTTTTCAAACTCTTCTTCGATACACAAAAACCCCCGGAGAAGCGGGTATCATAGCGCTCAGCCTTGGATTTACACTTGCGCAAGTTGTATGGATCCTGCAATTCCTTCCGCTTCATTTTATTGTCCAAGCAGGCCTTATAGTGGCTCTCTACCACATAGCTACGCAGCTTGTTATCCTTGTAATTGAACGGAACATTAGTCGCCGTTCCATCATTGAATATAGTCTTGTTGGCATTGGGGCAATTGTTATCCTTGCCACAACTGCATATTGGTCGTAAAATAAGCTATACTAAAAAAGAATTTATGCCAACGAATACAATTCGATTACCACTCAGTGCACTTATCATTATTTTTATAATTATTTTGTGCGTAGCAATTGGTGGCGGAATAGTCGGCTCTCGAATGCTTGCGTCGCCAATCCCTATGAGATCCGACGGGAGCGGCACGATTGTTCCCGTATCTCAACAGGTTACTGTCTCACCGAGTAAGTTAGCGTCAGACATTGTGGCAACATACGGAAAATCAGTTTTTCTGATCGCACAAAAAAACACAAAAAGTATTTCTGCGCTTGGTACTGGACTAGCACTCACAAACGACGGAATTATTATGTCACTTATTGATGCAACACAAGAAGAAGTAGTTGGAATAGGGGAGGATGGCTCCATATTTCCGCTTGCCCCCATTGGATACGATGAACTTTCGGGAATTTCATTCTTCAAAGCAAGCGACAGAATTGTAACTCCACTTAACGTATCGCAAAGTACCCCACTTGTAGGTTCAACCTTCCTGGCGCTGTATCGCCAAGAAGACAGCGCACAAATTACTGCACATCCTACAACCTTTTCTGCAACGGAGTTACCATCCGAAAAAACTGCACCTGGAATACAAAAACTTGCTTCCACAAAAAGTACAACCCCCTTGCCCCTCGGAGCTGCATTAATGGATGAAAATGGAAACCTTGCAGGCGTCGTTCAGAGCCCATTAAAGCATACTGCACTCTTCGTGTCAGATGTACGTTCAGCGCTTAATCGCTTATCGTCAAATCAACTGTCTTTTAATCCCCTCACGCCACTCGGATTTACAGTAAGCTGGAAAGCGCAAATAGATGGGAATAATGCTCTTCGTGTGAAAAGTATTATCAGCAGCATAACAAAAAATAGCCCTGCAGATATTGCCGGATTACAAACAGGAGACATACTTACTGCAATTGCTGGGAATACCGTTTCTTGGGACACTACAATTGTTGACGCACTCAGCACAAACCCAGTGCACCTCACAATTTTGCGACAAGAGCAGGTGAGGCAAATATCTATTACCCCTTAAGTACGTGGCAACGCTCCGACCAAATTTTATTCTTATTGCTACGGCAATCATCGCCGTACTTATTCTTTTTTCTCTTGCACAGGAGATGAATAGACGGTGGCAAGTACAAAGAGAAGTCACTCGTCTTGAGGCAGATGTGAATAAAATGGAACGGAAAGTTGTGGAACTGGAACAACTGAATGCGTACTTCAGCACCCAAGACTATAAAGAACGCCTCGCTCGCGAACAGCTCAACTTCCGAGCACCAGGAGAAAAAGTTGTGCTTATTCCAGAACGAGTTGCAGGTGCACAGCAAACAAATCCCACAGCAAGTATCGCAGACGCAACGCTTTCTATCCCTCTGCGGTGGTGGTACCTGTTTTTTGTCCAAACTCCTAAAAAATGAAATTTCTCGTTTCGGTTTTACTCCTCATTGCATCGTTTCTCATTCTGTTTTGGTGGAAACATGCATTCGCACTTCCAATATTTTGCAGCACAAGAGGATGTGTTACCACAATTGACCGGAATGCAGAAAAAAAACACCAGAAAGCGTTTGCAACGGTCACTCAATCATCCCCGCCTACGGAAACAACTATACTTACCACACTTGTTCGCAGGCATTTGATACTTCACCTACCAAATACCCAAGATTTTTCACAAGAGGCAATTTCATACAGAACCGATATTTTGCATTTTACAGACGAGGCTGCAATAAAAGAAATGGGATTTGATTCGTTTACAGAATACGACAATGCAGTTACCATTCCGTTTTTACTCCAACAATCCTACATGAACGAACACGGCTTCAAAGATCCACAAGAAGCATATAAAAATCTTTCAAAAAATTATCACGTACTCTCCTTGCTTTTTGGGTACACGTGGGATAGTAGTAAAGGGGAGGTAGTTCCGCGGATATAGTATAATGGAAGTACTTGACCTTCCCAAGGTTAGGGCGCGGGTTCGATTCCCGCTATCCGCTCAAATTGTACACAAGAAAAAAAGCGAACCTGGTGGGGGTCCGCTTCGTGATTTTTGTTGTCGCGATTTGCGACTAATTTTGGGTTAATCGGGATGCAGTGTGACTACCCGCGCGATCACAATAATGTTCAACTTTATGGGGATCCTACACATGATCCCTTGGCGCGCTCATGATCATTTGATACTCCCGTCTCTTAAGGTACATACAAAATCCGTTTTGAAACCACTGTATCCTATTTAGCACATGCAAACTTGCTTGTCAACTACCGTCATGCTCTGGCTGGGGACTAGGTTTAACGTAACGAATCGCGAGTCTTCGTGTAATCAGATCCACAATTCGCTCATATTTATGCACTTTTGTAGCGGCGTGAAATTCGGGATGCCTTGCGTCATCTGGAATGATTCTCATTATCGGTCGAAAATCAGAATCATCTGGACAGGATCTCTTGTTATGAATTGTCATACACTTGCCTCCGCCGTTAAAACACGAATTGTGTAAGTACAGAATTAAACACACTAAGAATAACTGACTACCCCAAGCATACACCGTAATTGCTCTTGCAGTGTATTACATTTTTTATGCATAATTACAAGATATGAAAAACAATTCTCTCGTTATAAATATAGTTGCAGGTGCTGTTGCGGGCGCTGTTGTATCTATACTGATTCTTAATAATCCAAATATCTCGCGAACCATTACACCTAGTACGAACACGCCGCGTGCTGAGGAAATCGTTAGCAACGATTACGAAAAAACGGTTATCGAAACGGTAGAAAACGTTCAGAAAGCAGTAGTTTCTATTGTTATATCTAAAGACGTGCCAATTATAGAACAATCCTTTCCACGAGGCTTTGATCCTTTTAACGATTTTTTTGGAAACGGATCTTTATCACCATTTTCGTTTCAGGTTCCGCAACTGGAACAAAAGGGAAGTCAAAAGCAGGAAATTGGGGGAGGGTCCGGGTTTCTTGTGTCAGCAGATGGCATGATTATCACAAATCGCCATGTTGTAGACCAGGAAGAAGCGGAATATACAGTTTTTCTTAATGACGGCAGTAAGCATTCCGCAAAAGTTGTAGCGCGAGATCAACTAAACGACATTGCAGTAATAAAAATAGATGCGAAAGATTTGCCGTTTCTCACATTCGCAGATTCTTCAACTCTTAAAGTAGGGCAGACGGCAATAGCAATCGGTAATTCTCTCGGAGAACTTCGCAATACGGTTTCTACCGGCGTTGTATCTGGCCTATCCCGTTCTATTACTGCGGGTAATGGTCGTGGGCAAAGTGAACAGCTTAACGAAGTCATTCAAACCGACGCAGCAATTAATCCAGGCAATTCCGGAGGTCCGCTATTAAATCTTTCCGGGCAGGTTATCGGGGTAAATGTTGCCATAGCACAGGGATCGCAAAATGTAGGGTTCGCACTTCCTGCTAACGAAATTAAAAAAGTAGTAGAGTCTGTTCAAAAAACGGGGAAAATTACTCGAGCATATATCGGGGTGCGATACACAGAAATTACACCTCCCATTAAAGACGCAAATAATTTATCAGTAGACTATGGAGTTCTTGTTATTCGTGGTGAAACAGTGCAAGAGCTTGCGGTAATTCCTGGGTCTCCTGCAAACAAAGCAGGAATTGTTGAAGGTGATATTATTTTAGAAATAGACGGAAATAAATTAGACCAAGATAATTCACTTGCGAAAACAATAGGGAACAAGTCGCCAGGAGACACAGTTTCCCTCAAAATACTCAGTAAAGGCGATGAAAAAACAGTGTCAGTAAAGTTGGAAGAATCGCCGAGTTAGTTGTAGTCGCTAAATTTCCCCATATTGGCTACACTACCTCGATAGGTAGTTGCAAGCCGATCTAGTTCAGTGGTAGAACACTGCTTTCGTAAAGCAGAAACACGGGTTCGATTCCCGTCTTCGGCTCCCGAACACAAGTTCGACTGCGCCCCGCGAAGCTCGTAAGCGAAGTGGGGTTCTCGCAGGAGGCTCAAATTTACTTTAAAGATAAAGTGATATAATAATTCTATGAATTCCATCCCAGAAACTATCGAAAACATAACACGGCGGCTGAGGGAACTTGCCGACCGTCTTTGACGTTGCAAAAAAGGAACAGCGAGCCGCGGAAATAACTGCGCTGCAAGACGATGCTGCTTTTTGGAAAACGCGAGAACTGGCAAGCGCGCTTACGCAAGAACTGGCGGAACTAAACCGCGACATTTCGCATATACGAGACATCGAAAAAAATCTTACTGACCAAAAAGAGTTATATGAAATGGCACAAAGTGAATCTGATGAGCAGACACTAAATGATGTCGCTAATACTCTTGAGCAAATAGATACAACACTAAAAGAACGCGAGCGGCTGATACATTTTAACGGACCGCACGATACCAACAATGCAATTGTCACCATTCAATCTGGTGCCGGCGGTACAGACGCCCAAGACTGGGCAGAAATGTTAGAACGCATGTATTTGCGATATGCAGAAAAACGAGGATGGAAAACGATACTACTGGATAGAATGCCCGGCGAAGAAGCGGGCATTAAACACTCAACGTTTATTGTGCAAGGAAGCCACGTATTTGGAATACTCAAAAGCGAACACGGCGTACACCGCTTGGTTCGACTTTCGCCGTTCAATGCTAAAAACTTGCGCCAAACATCATTTGCTCGGGTTGAAATATTACCGGAGTTGAAGGAAAAAGAAATTCCAGCTATCGACCCAAAAGACTTAGTTATAGACACCTTCCGTGCCAGTGGAGCAGGGGGGCAGCATGTGAATAAAACGAGTTCAGCAGTGCGCATCCATCACCTACCAACTGGAATAGTGACTCAGTCACAGTCGCAACGCTCACAAACGCAAAATAAGGCAACAGCAATGTCCTTTTTAGCAGCGAAATTACAAATTCTCATAGAAGAACAAAAAGTACAGGAAGTAAAAGACTTACGAGGTACGCATCAACAAGCCGCATTTGGAAGTCAAATACGCTCGTACGTACTGCATCCATATACGTTAGTGAAAGATCACCGTTCAAATGTTGAGACTCATAATGCTACAGCAGTTTTAGAAGGAGACCTAGATGCATTTGTGATATACTAACCAGACATGATTACGTTTACAAAAGTCTCGAAGAAATATGCGGATTTAAGCCCGGCGCTTCAGGAAGTAACCATTAAAATACCGACGGGAGACTTTGTCTCTATTGTTGGGCAAAGCGGCGCGGGCAAATCCACCATGCTCAAGTTGCTATCCGCAGAAGAAAAACCAACACAAGGAAACATTGTTATAGACGGATGGGATATTACAAAGATAAAAAACTGGCAAGTACCATACCTTAGAAGGCAAATAGGAGTAGTGTTTCAAGATTTTAAATTACTTCCCAAGCGCACCGCATTTGAAAATATTGCATTTGCTATGGAGGTAGGGGGCGCTCAACCAAAAGAAATTCGCACATCAGTTTCTCAAATATTAAAACTAGTAAACCTTACAGATAAAGCGCATACGTATCCGAATGAAATGTCTGGTGGAGAGCGTCAGCGAGTTTCTATTGCTCGCGCACTGGCATACAAGCCTCAAATTTTACTCGCAGATGAACCAACGGGAAATTTAGATGCGCTAAACTCTTGGGATATTGTGCAACTTTTAATGAAGATAAACAGATTAGGCACTACGGTACTTCTTGCAACTCACAATGACGATATTGTAAATGCGCTCAAAAAACGTGTGATAACATTAAACCAAGGTAAAATAATATCTGACCAACAAGCAGGTACATACAAACTATGATTGGCATATCTTTTTTTAGAGTAATTCGCAACGCGTTCCGAAACTTTCGAAGAAACGTGTGGCTTTCTATTGCCACTACATTAATAATGACATTGACGCTATGTATCATTTTATTTTTGTACACAGTAAATGTTTTGGGAAGAGAGTTCTTGCGAAACGTAGAGCAGAAGGTGGATATTGCGGTAACCTTCAAAGACACAACACAGCTTTCAGAAATTAACACGATTCAAAAAGATATTGCTGCCAGATCGGATGTGCAAAATACGCGCATTGTAACCAGCGATGAAGCCTTAGCAGAATACAGAAAACGCCATGCGGATAATCCATATATTGAAGAAGCTTTGAAAGAGCTTAACTCAAACCCGCTACCTAATAGCATGTACATTGTAGCAAAAGACCCTCAATTTTATGAAAATATTACAAGCAGTTTGCGTTCCAATCAATACGAAGAGTATATAGAAAAAATAAACTTTCAAGATACTAAAATTATAATAGAGAAAATGATTCGCATTATGAATATTATCAAAACTGCGGCGATTATTGCCACAGGGATATTTGGTTTACTAGTGATACTTATTATGTTCAACACCATTCGGCTCGCCATTTATAGCTTTAGGGAAGAAATAGATATCATGAGGCTGGTTGGTGCTTCTAGGTGGTATATTCAGGGTCCCTTTCTTATGGAATCTGTGCTCGTTGCATTAATTAGCGTAAGTATTGCTACAACTATTTTATACGTTTCACTTAATACTATGGCAAAAAATGTGAATCTTTTTGTCTTTACGGGACAAAACACCAATTTTGATATTTACCAATATGCCGTATCTCACTGGATTCAAATTATAGGGCTCCAACTCGTAGCTGCTATCAGCCTTGCAGTACTCTCTAGCTACGTCGCGATTCGAAGATATTTACGATAGAGATTTTAAAATATCATCAAAAGCAACTGGTAATTCTTGTATATTTATAAGTGGTGCTTGGCTTAATGCGTCATACAATGCAGGCAAGTAGCGAGAATTGCGAATAGTAATCCGTATACATGTTCCGTCCAACTGATCCGTAGGAATAAGCCGTACTTCTAGCACGCCTGGGTGAGAGCGAAGCTTCCGCAACAAGTCGTATCGCATACCTTCTACCCATGCATCAACAACACGCGATGTTCCGGTAGCATGCGCTATCTCATTTTTTGTACCCATACTCACCATGCAAAGTTTATGTAAAAGCAAAATGGGTATTTGCAACGCCTCGGCTACAGCTACGCTACGAGTTGCAATACAAACTGTTCTTCCAAGAAAAATTGTGGCAAGCAAAGCTTTCATTTCTGCAGCGCCAACTACATCTGCCACATCATCAAATAATAAAATAGGTGCCTCAGAGAGCGCAGCTTTCGCCAACTTTACCCTCACTTTTTCAGTTGTTGATAGATGCTGAATATTTTTTTGCATTACATGGTGAATGCCTAGAACTTGCGTAATCTCACCAATTTTTGCTGGCAAATTTTGAATTCCTTGCTCAAGTCCAAAATCGTGCAATACATCATGCACTGTTTCATGCGCTAAATCATTACTTTCCACAGAAACATACCCCGCGTTGTTACTAGGAGTTGCATCCGGATTTGTGCCATTTACAATTACCGACCCAAAATCGGGTTTTATTGCACCGCTTAAGAGTTTTAATAAAGTGGTTTTTCCGGAAGTACTATGCCCAAAGACTGCGATATGTGACCCATGATCCAATGAAAAAGATATGTCTTTTAATACAGGTTCATGGTACGACGCATGTACATGTCGAAGTTCTATAAAAGCCCCTTCCATTTAACCAGTATACCACAGTGGAAGTTTACCGAGAACGCAACGGTTTTATATGGGAAGCAATGGAAATAACTAAACCAATAAGTGCAATGTTTTTTATAACATATTGCCCTTCAAGCGTAGGCACAAATGGCGCATCCCAAGAAACGGTTGGAAGCAGAATAAGCACCATACCAGTCATCACCATGTGCAAAGCAAATAATAAAATAGAGAGTCGGTCGAATTTTGAAAACAAAAATAATATTCCGATAAGAACTTCAAATATGCCGAACAATACAATTTGTTCCGGGACAGGGATTCGAACCCCAGTTTTCAGATTCAGAGTCTGACGTCCTGCCGCTAGACGATCCCGGATTGTATATGAATAATGTTAGTTTCCGTGAAAAAGGGGAATTACGCAAGCATAAAAAAACCGCGGGCAACAAGTACCACGCGGTCGAATGAATTCTTTCGGGTAGGATTTTAAAACCTATTCGTCAGAGCTCGTCCCCGTCTCCAACTGCATCCGCTGCCGATGAAGCCATGTTGGTGGCGGGTTGTTCTGCTGATTCGTCGAAGAACGGATGAACGGCCGTATCGCGCTGAGCGATGACTTCGTCTGCACTTGGTTCGCCACCCCTGGCTCGTTTGATCGCCAGTTTGACGGCTTCGTAGTTGTACTGGTAAATCTTTTTGTCGTCAGCTGCTTCCCAGTGAATAAAGACACCGCAGATGATGACCAGATTTTCAGCCTGGCTTTTTGGGAACGCGCCGGATTTTACACTGTCCGTGACGGCGTCGCCCACTGCTTTTTGTGCTGGTCCGAACATCTGAACGGCCTGTCGACCACCTTTGATTGTGGCTTTTGTGATCATGACGGTAGCGGGTTTGACGATCAGGTTTGGCGTTCAAACATGGACATAAACTGCTCCCGAATTGAAACGAACCATTAATATGTAATCATCAGCCATTGCTGAAGACCGATACTTTGTACTATAAGAGAGTCATTCTTGTCAATAATAAGATTTACTTGGTATAGTAGGGAAATGGAAATATACATTGGCGCAGATCATCGAGGGTTTCGGATGAAAAACGACTTATTGCTTTGGTTTCATAATCACGGGTACCAAGTTACAGATATTGGAGGTCACAAAGAAGATCCGGAAGATAATTACCCAGAGTATGCCGAACTACTTGCCGAAGCCGTTGCGCAGGATCCGGAAAATAGGCGGGGAATTTTACTGTGTGGCTCTGGGGCGGGTATGGCGATTGCCGCAAATAAAGTAAAAGGAATTCGAGCAGCGCTTATTCATGACGCACGTATCGCAAAGAGCGCGCGCAACGATGATAATATTAACGTGTTAGCACTTGGCGCAGATTTTGTTTCCAGCGATACAGCTGAGCAAGTGATTCAAGCGTTTTTGAAAACGCCTTTTTCTGGAGCAGATAAGCATGTGAAAAGAATTGGGCAGATTGCGAAAATGGAAGGGAAGTAGGATTTCTTTATAATGACACTAAGCATAAATAAAACACGCGACTTGATAGGACAATCCATGCGACGTGGATTCCGGGTCAAGCCCGGAATGACAACGCTATGACAGACATAGAAATAGTTCCGGCAATATTACGGAATACATTTGAAAAAATTACAGAGGATTGGAATACAGTAGTTCCAGTTGCAAAGCATATCCAAGTAGATGTTACTGATGGAATATTTGCAGGAGAGAAGGGTTTTTTAGACATAACCAGATTTGCAGAATTACCAGAAAGTTCTTTTAACGACTTTAGTACGGCAAAACTTGAATTGCATATGATGGTTCAAACGCCGGGAGATTTTGTAGACGATATTATAGAATTAAACCCTGCGCGATGCGTATTCCACATTGAAGCGTTCCAGGGCAAACTAGATTTGCCATTTGTGTACAACACAATAGGAGAATATACGAGCACCGAACTCGGGCTTGCGATAAATCCAAATACACCGATAGAGCGCCTTGATGAGTATCTACCGATTATCCAATATATTTTATTTATGGGATATGAGCCAGGAATTGCGAACCAGCCGATAAATCCGTCCGTATTTGAAAAAATTTCAACTTTTCATAAAAATCATCCGACTATAAAAATATCCGTTGATGGTCACGTAACAGCAGAAACTATTCCAAAATACGTAACATCAGGAGCGAGTATTCTAAATGCCAACACTTCTATTTTTGGGATAGGTAATCCACAAGAAAACATGAAGCAATTAGAGCTCATAGCGCAAATGGCAGGCCTTCCGTAAAAAAAATGGTATACTGCTAACATGGAGCGCCTTACAACCGAAGCAGACCTCACGCGGATGGCAAATACCGTTCGCAAAGATATTATTAAAATGTTACTTGCCGCAGGTTCTGGGCATAGCGCTGGTCCGCTTGACTTGGCAGATATTGCAACAGCACTCTACTTTAATATTTTAAATTTTAGCCCGAAGCAAAAAACGGACCCAGACAGAGACCGTCTGTATGTTTCGTGTGGCCACACAGCACCCGTATGGTACGCAGTGCTTGCCCGAGCAGGATTTTTTCCAATTGAAGAATTACAAACGCTTCGTAAATTAGGCTCTCGCCTACAAGGGCATATCGACAGGCTCACAACACCGGGTATTGAAAGTTCGGCCGCCAGCCTCGGCCAAGGGCTTTCTATAGCATGCGGATCTGCGTATGCAAGTAAAATGGATAAAAAAACGTATCAAACATATGTTCTCCTTTCTGATGGGGAACACGACGAAGGCTCAACATGGGAAGCGATATCGTTTGCTGGGCATTACAAACTTTCCCATTTAACGGCAATTATTGATAGAAACAACATTCAAATAGATGGGCCAACAGAAACGGTCATGAAAAAGGAAAACTTAAAAGACAGATACGAAGCATTTGGATGGCATGTCATAGAAATAAATGGGCACAACATGGAAGCAATTATAGACGCGTGCAATGAAGCGAAGGCAATTGTGGAATACCCCGTATGCATCATCGCTCACACCATTGCAGGTAAAGGTGTTGATTTTATGGAATACAAATTTGAATGGCATGGCAATCCACCCAACAAAGAACAAGCAAGAGATGCGCTGAGGCAGCTGAGAAGTCTTGATAATAAAATTAACCCGTCAGATCTATAACCATGAGTAATTTTTCAAAAGCTGCGCATTTGTCCCCGGCAACACTCCGTCACGATGTGCACATGGCTCCTACAAGAGACGGATACGGAATTGGTGTAGTTGAACTGGGTGAAAACGACGAACGCATAGCCGTGCTCTGCGCAGACCTTGCCGAATCAACTCGCAGTAATTTGTTTCGAGAAAAATTTCCTGAACGCTTTATAGAAATGGGTGTTGCAGAACAAAACATGGCAAACGTAGCTGTAGGACTTTCGCTAAACGGGAAAATTCCTTTCATTGCCACCTACGCAGTATTTTCCCCAGGCAGAAATTGGGACCAAATCCGCATTTCTTCGTGCTACAACAACGCCAACGTAAAATTTATTGGTGCACATGCGGGCATTTCTGTGGGCCCAGACGGGGGAACGCACCAAGCACTAGAAGATATTGCACTTACCCGCGTACTACCAAACATGACCGTTCTTGTACCATGCGATAGTGAAGAGGCACGCAAAGCAATTCACGCAGCGGCAAAAATAAATGGACCGGTATACATTCGCCTTGCGCGGGTAGCAACCCCCGTATTTACCACAGAAAAAACTCCGTTTACTGTTGGCAAAGCTTTGCAACTTCGTGACGGAGACGACGTCGCCATCATCGGTGCTGGCCCTATTATGCATAGCGCACTTGTTGCCGCCCACCAGTTGGTAGAAAAAGGAATTTCCTGCCGAGTTATTAACTTACCAACTATAAAACCAATTGATTCTGACGCCATCGAACAAGCAGCTCGTTCCTGTAGGGCAATAGTAACAGTTGAAGAGCATCAAATATTTGGCGGAGTAGGAAGTGCCATTACAGAAGTACTCGCACAAACGTATCCTGTTCCTGTTGAGTTTATTGGAATGCACAATTCATTTGGAGAATCGGGAACACCAGAAGAACTGTTGCACAAGTACCGCATGGATGCGCCAGCAATTGTTCGTGCCGTATTAAAAGTAATAAAAAGAAAATGACACATCTTGTTAAAATTATTCTTATAGTTGTGGGAATTTTTATTGCAGGTGCACTGTTTGCACTTTTTTTGCCATCACGAGGCACTGAGCAACTGCCACAAGCAAACATGCCGGAAGGCAAACAACCTCCGCTGTTTTCAGATCTTCGTTTAGGCACTCCAGTTAGACCTTCGTTTGCAACGCAAGTAAACCCTCCTATTAAACAAAAAACAGAATACACCACAAATGAACCCATTATGCTCCAAGGTACTACCACTTCTTCTGCAACAAAACCTGTTACCATTTCCGTACGGCTCGTAGATGAACAAAGCAATATTATTTCCCTAAAACCAAGCACCGCAACATTTGCATTAGGCACTAATTCGTATTGTTGTTGGGATATAAAAACACCAGGGCAGTATGTTATGCAAGTATTTCGACCAGATTCGGTGATTACGAGGCTTCCAATAAAGATAGTAAAAGACTTTGAAACGGGTGGTTCGACAAGCTCACCATAAACCAAATAAACTTGCATTATTTGCATAAGTAGAGTATAGTAGGTAGTTATGAATACTCGTCTTATCACACTATCTATAGGAATAGCCGTTTTTGGATTTATTGCCGTAGCTTTCCCTGTATTTGCTGGGGAAATACACACAGCAAATTACGGTGCTGGCTTTATGCCTTCTCCTATTTTACAGGGCGAAACTAGCACACCAAGCGTACATACGGCGAATTACGGTGCTGGATTTGCAGGCTCTCCGAATGTGATTTATGCAAATAGCCCTCGTCGATATGGATTCTACGGTGCAGGGTACTTGCCATCACCTCGCATTATCTACGGATTCAATTGGTTCAATTGGTAAAAACCCGTTTGACAATTTAATACAGATGGAGTAGAGTACCACTGAAGTCAGTAACAAAGTCGTTACTGAATGTTCATTTGATTACTAGAGAAGAAGGAGAATTTCGATGCGTTTGTTTCGAAAAACCACACTTGTTATTTGCGTCTTAATCGCAGCCGTTTGCGGATTCACCGAAAAGGCCTCGGCTCAGTTTATCGCCGGAAGTTACGGCGTGGGTCTCTCACCTTGGTGGGGGACGGTCCCAAATGCACATCGCAGTGGTGCTGGCTGGACGCCGTCGCCAATCGCACTTACTGACATAAATGGGCGCGTGACGGGGTCATATAACCCCGTCAATGGTCGCCTGCAAGGGCAAGGATTTATGCCACCAAGCGCATCGCATTATGGACACAGAAACGGAGAAGTCGCTCTCTACGTTCCAATGGATGTCAGACTCGGCGGAGTGGTAATTGAACCACAAAACCGCAGATCCCGCCGACATAATCGGCGATGGTAGTTGTTCGCTAGAAGATAGAGTAGCCGAGAGGGGATTCTGGACAAGCCTTTTTCCCCCTCTGGCTCACACTCTCGGATTGCTATTATGCTTAGACAATTCGAGAGTGTTTTTTTATACGTCAGTCTATATACTTATTATTATGTTACTTGCCTCACTTACGACTATTCAACTAGGCGGAAATGCAAAAGAATATATTTCTTGCAAAACTCAGGACGACATAACCGCTGCGCTTATATATGCGAAAGAAAAAAAATTAAAAATACATGTACTCGGTGGGGGCAGTAATAGTATTTTTGCGGACGCGGGATTTGACGGACTTGTAATACATATTCAAACAACGGGGATTTCGGCGGAAAAAACAGATGCCGCAGTTTACCTCACTGCGCAAGCAGGGGAGCCGTGGGACGATGTTGTGCAATACGCAATAAAAAATAATCTAACGGGCATAGAATGCCTATCCGGCATTCCCGGTTCTTGTGGCGGTACGCCGTTTCAAAACGTGGGTGCATATGGGCAAGAAGTTGCGCAGACTATTTCTTACGTTGATGTAATCGACAGAAATTCGTTACAAAATATTCGTTTTACTAACGATGAATGCAATTTCGGATACCGCACCAGCAGATTCAAAGTCCAGGATTTTAACAAGTATATTATTTTGTCCGTTACGTTTCGGTTAATCCCAAGTGGTACACCAAATATTCGCTACGGGGAATTAAGTAGCCTTGTATCCGAAACATCTTCACTGCAAGAAATTCGAGACGCTGTATTACAACTTCGCAAAAAGAAATCTATGCTTATTGACCCAGCAGACCCAAACAGTATTTCCTGTGGTTCGTTTTTTACAAATCCGATTATTTCTGCAGCAGAATTTGAAACGGTACAAAAAAATATATCTGAAGAAATACCGTCATACGAATCAGCGGGAGATAAAAAACTATCTGCCGCGTGGTTAGTTGAACATGCTGGTTTTACGAAAGGAACAACCAGGGGCAACGTAGGTATATCCGAACATCACAGCCTTGCGCTGGTAAATAACGGCGGGACTACACAAGCGTTGTTACAATTTGCAAATGAAATTCAAACAGCAGTAGAGAACAAGTTTAATATCAAACTTGTTCTCGAACCACTTGTAATACCCTCATAAAAGATAGTGACTACGTATTTCGTATATATTCTCCGTTGCAGCGATGATTCTTTATATACTGGATGGACTTTGCATATTGAAAAAAGAGTTGCGTTGCATAACTCTGGCAAAGGCGCAAAGTACACGCGTGCACGCATGCCGGTTACATGTGTATATTCTGAAACTTTCTCTTCTCGAGAAGAAGCTATGAAGCGGGAATATGAAATCAAGCAACTAAGCAGGAAAGAAAAAACCTTGCTTATCTTGCAACAATCCGTATAGTTTATATCTTATGCAGTACAGCACACTCGCAACAAAAGAATCAATTTCAAAAACAGTAGCAGGGCTCAAAAAACATAATGTAGAAGCTATTGTAGTAGCAAACAAAGACGAAGCGTTGGCAAAAATTAAAGAACTTATTCCCAGTGAAGCATCTGTTATGAACGGCTCATCGGTAACACTAGAACAAATCGGCTTTGTAGATTATCTAAAATCTGGAACGCACCCATGGAATAACTTGCACGCAAACATTCTTGCAGAAAAAGAGCCGGCAAAACAAAGCTTGCTTCGCAAACAAGCAGTTCTTTCCGATTATTACTTAGGAAGTGTTCACGCGCTTACAGAAACAGGAGAATTTATTATTGCATCCAACTCTGGCAGCCAGCTTCCACATATCGTATTTACTTCACCAAATCTTATTTTTGTTGTGAGCACAAAAAAGATTGTGCCTACTCTTACAGATGCATTAAAAAGATTAGAAGAGCATGTTGTGCCACTTGAAGATGTTCATATGCAAGAGTTATATGGTGTAAACACGGCGGTATCAAAAATAGTTATTTTCAACAGAGAAAAGCCAGGGTCTGGAAGAACAGTAAACATAATTCTTGTCGAAGAAGATCTCGGATTTTAGAAAAGTGAAAAGAGCCGGTAGCTTGCGCAACCGGCTCACATGGCGTATCTGCGTAATTTTAAGGATCACCTCCTAGCAGCAGATACAGGTGAAGATCAAACGGCCGAACTTCTGCATCCAAATGTACTTCTGCATGCGGAGCTCCTTGAAGGGTGAACGAACAAACTGAAATAGACGCTATGTGTATCTTATTACACTATCCTTTGCGGATCAATGTCTGCGCTGTCTATGGGTAGATTTTTGTATGCTTCTACTGCTTTACTCAACTCTCCAGAAATTAAAATATGCCATTCAAACAGTTTTGATTTTTTTGGGCTTCTTTCTTCATACGGACCAAATGCACGAGTTGCGGGGAACTTTTCAAGCGCGCTTTGCAACAACGTAAAAACATTATCTGCTCGCGTGTGCGCTTTTTTTATACTTTTATCTCGAACAGTTAAACGCACCAAGTCCGTATAGGGCGGGAGATGTAAAAGCCGACGTTCTTTTAAAACTTTTTCATACCACATGGCATCAGACACGCCGAGCGTTTGTTGCGTAAGGTCAAAGTTGCGCGTAACAATTGTGACAGGAAACTTTGGAGTAAGGCTTTGCAATCGAGCAGCTAATATGCGAGCACGCTCACTAGATCTGTAATCAATTGCTCGCATAGTAAGCTCAGGTGCTATCCATACCACGCGGTCATACTCTTTCTGCACTGCATCGGTTAAGAGGGAAGTTGTACCTAAAGAAATACTTTCTTTCGCTTTTTTAGAGAGCCGAAAAAACAACACTTCTTTTATTTTTTGATTATCTTTTTTGTTGTACAACACTAATACTTTTTTGCCTTGCCGAGCCCATGCGCGTATTGTCGTTCCTGCATCATTTGGAAACGCTCGTTTCCATTTCCTGTCTTCGAAAGAAAAGGGGATGATGGTTGTTTTAATTTGTACCTGTTTATTTGTAAGAGGTTTGATACTCTTATTTGCTTGTAAAAAACGTAATCGAATAGACGGATAAGATGATGAATATATAATCTTGGCACCCCAAATTTTTGCAAGCATTTCTGCGCCGCGCACGGTGTGCAATCGCGGATACTGGTCCCATAATTTATGGGTTTCATATTGCTCTTCATTAATAATTATCTTTGTCAAATTTTTAAACGGTAAAAACAACGCTTTCTGTGTGCCTATAATTACTTGTATTTTTTCTTCTTGAACGCAGCTCCAGATTTCTTTTTTTTCTGACTGTTTTAAGCCCGCATAATACAGCGTTCCCATACCTGTATACTCATGGAGCATAGCAACTTCCGGAACCAGGATAAGCGTTTGCCCTTTTTGTTTTTTCATACGGAATGAGGAATAAATAATCTGAGCGTAAACCCGAGCCCGCCATGGACAGCCCCCGCAAGCAATGTTGCAAATTGCATTTGATGACTAGTTAACACGGTATCAAGTATCGTTGTTATGGGTTTGGTAGGATACTGCGGACGCTTCACATCAACTTGCAACACAACACCAAGAATCTTTCTCTTGCCAAATGATATACGCACAACGCTACCCTCAACTAGTTTTTCCGCCACCTCAACATGATACGTATATGCTTCATGCCCATGACCCATGAGGGGGATACACGGAGCGACTAATACATATGCAAGAGAAGTCTTAGGGGCCATATGATGTTACGGGAAAACGATACATCGTAATCGCTTCATTGCGCGAATCCACACCTGCTTCTCGCATTGCCGTCGCAATTTGTTCTTCCGGAGTATCAATGCCGGGTCTTCCTGGAAGGAGCAATGCCATTTTATTTTTATCTGTGCGCAAATACAGCCCAAACGACTGCGGCTTTAAATGCTCTTTATTTGTTATTCGCTCAATGGGTCCCAGTACGGCCACTACGTATCCATAATTCATTGCATCCATTGCTCGCATACGAATATTGTGTCGAACTATCGCTTCAACCGTATTTTCAATAATTTCTCGCGCAAGCGATGCGCAATGGGGGAGCGGAGTACCAAATGCTCCTCTTACTCTACTTCCCGGTTGCTCAACAACAGAAACAAAACAAGCTTTTTGAACGAGTAAATCTTGAGTAAGTGTGTTCGGTACCGACATATACGTCCCCGTGCGAGCATAGTGCTTCGCTGCTTGCTTGGCTAGTTTGCTGTATATGGCAGACATGTATCATAAGCGTACGGACTATCCGAAAATTGGCAACGCCAGTATGATACAAATAATATGAGTTTGCGTATTGCTATAATCCCCCCAAAACAAGTTATTGATAAAATTACAGACGCACTACTGCCATATAGTGCGAGTTTGAGTTTCCAATCAAATGATAATACTTGGCATATCCCACTTAGCACACTTCAACACATGCCGAGCCTTACGCCGATTCGGCATTCATTTCATCAAACATTGCGCATACTCTCTATCGGAGAAGGACAAGATCAAATGTCTCTTTCTGTTCGCATTCAACAAAGCCCAAGCCTCACCGCACTTATTGCATCGCTCCCAAACAAAAGCACACTTTGTGTTCCCGAAATATTGCTTGGTTCATTTGAGCAGGTGCCTGCATTTGGCATTCTAGATACACCACTTACAATCACATTTAGCGTCCGAGAACTAGCTGTTATACAAATAGACCCATATGAAATCATCGGCACAATTCCCATTACTCCTTAATTGTTCGTTTTTTTCTCGTAGGGAATATCTGGAAAAAATTCAACAGGCTCTTGGGAAAGATACGCTCACGCATATTGTTACATTGAACGCAGAAATGATTGTAGAGGCGCAAACTAATCAGCAGTTTAGAGATGCAGTAGAACGCGCAGAACTAAAAATTCCAGATGGGGGGAGTTTATTGTGGGCGAGGGAGTATCTCGAAGAGCGTCACGCACAGCGCTGTACGCACCGTCATCCCGGCCTACGAGCCGGGATCCGCGCCTGCCCGCCGGATTGGCGGGTCGCCATGTCTGGATTCCGGATCAAGTCCGGGATGACAAACTATGCCTTAATGATTCTTAGCCTTATCAAATTCCTCTTCTCAAAACAACAACCCCTCACCGGCGTTGATAGCATATATGATATTTGTGAAGCAGTGCAGCACAAAAACGGATCTGTATATTTACTCGGGGGGACACATAAAGAAGCGCAGGGAACGGCAGACGTTTTACAAAAAAAATATCCAAAATTGATTATCTCAATTATTCACGACAGCACCCCACCCAGCCTCCCCTTTTCAAGGGGAGGAGTCGGGTTTTCGCAACAGCAGAAGCTAATACAGCTAACGAAGCTAGTGAAGCTAAAAGCTCCGATCGCTCTTTTCGTCGCACTCGGTTCTCCAAAACAAACTCTCTACATAGAACAACATAGAAAAATGTTAGAGGAAGCAGGCATACGCATTGCAATCGGTGTTGGGGGAGCGTTCGCAATGATTTCAGGAATACTTCCGCGCGCGCCCAAATTCATGCGTCGTCATCACCTCGAATGGCTATGGCGGCTCATACTAGAACCAAAAAGAATCAAACGAATATGGAACGCGGTGTTCGTTTTTCCAAACATAATTCGCGGTTATCCACATTGACGCCCTTATAGCACGGGCATACGGTTATATGATGCTCAAAAAGTGTCATATGGAGGGGGAATAGCTTTTATTACTAACAGGAGGTGAACACCATATGGAATATGAACAACAAAACAACCCTGATGATGATGGGTTTGTAACAAAAATTAAAGAGTCCCCAAGGACAGTATCAGCAATAATAATCGTTTTAATAGTTGCGGCGGCTATTTATGCCTTTTCAGGCAACGAACAAAATACGAGCGAAGACATTGCAGAAAATTTGTCAGCAACTGAAACACCGGAATCATCCGCAACCCCTGTATCAGAAGACACAACAGATAAAACAGCGGCTAACAAGAATACGACAGCACCAGATGCGCCAAAAGTATCGCCTGCTGCACCCGTTGATAAAACGTCTCTCATGGAGGCAAGCAAGAAGTTACCAGAAGCAAGAGTCACAGACACTGCGTTTATTGAAGTAGCTCAAAAGGGAGATGGGTTAACACACCTTGCTCGCAGAGCAGCTACAAGATATCTCGCAGACCATGAAGCAGGGTATACACTCACCAATGAACACCGAGTATACATAGAAGACTATATTCGCAAGAATATTGAAAAGCGTCCCGTGAGCATCGGAATGGAACAAACAATTTCCTTCGATCTCGTCAAGCAAGCAGTAGAATCAGCAGGCAAGCTGTCAGCTCCACAAATAAAAAACCTCACGAAATACACAAAAGCGCTGAACTAAGCAGCAACAAATTCTCGTACGAACAAAAAACGTTCCCCTGATCAAGGAACGTTTTTTGTTCGTGTGTAAAACTACCTCCTGTATAGAGAAAAAATGACTCACCATTTTTTTGAATGGTCACGCTCCTTAGCGTACAATAAACAACATGTCTCTCGACAAGGTCAAAAAGCGAAACGGTTCCATTGTAGATTTCGATCGCGCACGAATTCAAAATGCTATCCACAAGGCGTACCACGCAACTCGCGGGCAAACAGATGATCCTGTTTTAGAAAACATCGTAGACGAGGTCGTTATTCATATAGAGACTACCTACAGCGAAACTATCCCTGGGGTTGAAAGTATCCAAGACATCGTAGAAACAAAAATTGCAGAAAAGGGTCTGTTTGATGTGGCGAAGTCGTACATCCTATATCGAGTTGCTCAACAAGAACAACGTGCCATGGAGGAAACGGAAAAAAAGCACGAAGTTGAGGAGAAAATTCAAACACGCCAATTACACGTAAAAAACCGCGCTGGGCAATTAGTGCCGTTCGACATCGAACAAGTGCGCATCGCCATTGAAAAATACTGCTACCCCGTTTTAGATAAGGATCAGATCAGCGTTGTATTAAAAGAAGCACAAAATAATATTTACGATGGCATTTCCACTACGGAAATCAACCAGACAATTATCATGTCGCTTCGCACTCGTATTGAGCGTGATCCTAAATACTCGTATTTGGCTGCTCGCGTACTTACGAATGATTTGTATCGCGATGTCATTAGTACTGATGAATTCGAACCAGGGTTTGACTCTACGTATAGGGCTGGGTTAAAAATCAGCATTGCACAAGGAGTTGCGGCGCAGCGGCTCGATCCAAAAATGAATGAGTTTGATTTTGACGCACTATCCCGAGCAATTGACCCTTCCCGTGATAAACTTTTTGAATATCTGGGAATACAAACCCTATACGAACGGTATTTTATTAAAGATTTATCTCAGCGTATCTTGGAAGTTCCGCAATACTTCTGGATGCGTGTTGCTATGGGGCTTGCGCTCAATGAAGAAAAAAGCCTCTGGACTTCCTATGCAATACAGTTCTACAACATAATATCTACCCTACGCTATACACCATCTACCCCAACGCTGTTTCACGCAGGTACAAGTCACCCACAAATGAGCTCTTGCTACTTAACTACCGTAGAAGACAGGCTTGATCATATCTTTAAATCATTTGGAGACAACGCACAGCTTTCCAAATGGTCTGGTGGACTAGGGAATGATTGGACAAATATTCGCGCAACAGGGGCCCAAATTAAAAGCACAAACGTGGGCAGCCAAGGCGTTATTCCTTTTCTGAAAATTTCAGATGCTACAACCGCAGCCATTAACCGAAGCGGGAAGCGACGTGGTGCTACCTGCGTATATCTCGAAACATGGCACTACGACATTGAAGACTTTATTGAGCTTCGAAAAAATACCGGAGACGACCGCAGACGTACGCACGATACCAATACATCAAACTGGATTCCTGACTTATTCATGAAGCGCGTTATCAACGATGAAGCGTGGACACTATTCTCACCCGATGAAACACCAGAGCTTCACCATATTTTTGGAAAAGCGTTTGAACAAAAATACACGGAATACGAAGCAAAGGCTGCGAACGGTGAAATACGATTATTTAAAAGAATTCGAGCACTCGACCTCTGGAGAAGAATGATAAATAGCCTTTACAGCACAGGGCATCCATGGATAACCTTCAAAGACCCTTCCAACATACGTTCTCCGCAAGACCACGTTGGAGTTGTACATAGCTCAAACCTTTGCACAGAAATTACGTTGAACACTTCGAAAGACGAGACTGCGGTATGCAACCTCGGGTCTATCAATATTGTTCGCCACGTAGAGAATGGAATGTTACAAAAAGAGAAACTCAAAGAAACAACAGAACTTGCAATGCGCATGCTCGATAACGTAATAGACTTGAATTTTTACCCAACACCAGAAGCTCGCATCTCTAACATGCGCCATCGACCAATTGGACTTGGTATTATGGGGTGGCAAGATGCCCTCTATGTTCTTGGAATACAGTTCGATAGCGAAGAAGCTGTGGATCTTTCCGATGAAATAATGGAATACATTTCCTATAACGCAATATTGTCATCTTCGCAGATTGCAAAAGAAAAAGGGAAGTACGAAACATACCGAGGGTCCAAATGGGACAGGGGGCTGTTTCCACAAGATACTATTGCGTTACTAGAAGAGGAAAGAGGAATGCACATTGAAGTGGAACGCGGATCAAAAATGGATTGGACTCCAGTACGAGAACACGTGCGCATGTATGGTATGAGAAACTCCAACTGTATGGCAATTGCCCCGACGGCAACAATTTCAACTATTGCCGGATGCTTGCCATCTATTGAGCCTATCTACAAAAATATTTATACAAAATCCAACGTTACAGGAGAATTCGTTGTAATCAATGAACAACTCATCAACGATCTTCGAAAAAATAATTTATGGAACGACCAAATGCTCGACAAATTAAAGCATTACGATGGAAGTGTTCAAGATATTCCCGAAGTTCCGCAGGATTTAAAGGACCGATACAAAGAAGTGTTCGAAATTCGTCCTGAGTGGGTTATCAAGCACGCAGCGAGGCGCTCAAAATGGATAGATCAAAGCCAATCGCTCAACCTCTTCATTAAAACAGAGTCAGGAAAAGATATTTCAGATATGTACATCATGGCGTGGGAAGCAGGCTTAAAGACTACGTATTATTTGCGAACACTTGGCGCAACAGGAGTTGAAAAAAGCACTATCGATATAAACATAAAATATGAACCTGCTCCTGCTCCAGTTTTAATTCCAGTTGCAGCGCCAATTCTCGTATCAAGCCTTCCGTCTATGCCACCGCTTCCAACACTCGACACAAATTCAGCTACCAGCGGTGACCCAAATTTGAATATTTGTGAATCTTGTCAATAATATATAAATATCTTATGGAAAGCATTGAAAAGAAAATCTTAAATTCAGGTACCACCGACCCAAACAAAATTCTTCCAATGAAGTATCATTGGGCACGGAAGCATTACAAAGATGGCGTTGCAAACAATTGGACGCCCGACGAAGTAAACATGCAAAAGGATGTAGAAACATGGAAAAATCCTGCAGCACTTTCTGAGAACGAGAGGCGATTAATTATGTGGAATATGGGCTTCTTCTCAACAGCAGAAAGCCTGACTGCAAATAATCTTGTGCTCACTGTTTATAAGCACATTACAAACCCGGAATGCCGGCAGTATTTACTTCGCCAAGCGTACGAGGAAGCCGTGCATACCGACACATTCATTTACTGTTGCGATACTCTTGGGTTAGACCCCGAAGATGTGTACACCATGTACGAACGCATTCCAAGTATTCGGCATAAGGACGAGTTTGTAGTAAACATGACAAAATCACTGCTAGACCCAAATTTCAGCACGGTGGGCACAGAAAATATGCAACGTTTTGTACACGACCTTGTAGGTTTTTACATCATCATGGAGGGGATATTTTTCTACGCTGGCTTTGTGATGATGCTTTCATTCCTGCGCCAAAATAAAATGGTAGGGGTAGGGGAGCAGTTCCAGTTCATACTACGAGATGAATCGGTTCATCTTGCATTTGGTTCCGATCTCATTAATGCAATTGTGCAAGAAAATCCAGAAATCTGGACAGAAGAATTTAAGGCAACTATTACTGCAAATATTAAAAGGGGAGTGGAGCTAGAGTCTGCATACGCACACGATTGTTTACCCGACGGAATTCTTGGATTAAATGCCAGCGTTATTGATGAATATCTGCAATACATTGCGGATAGGCGCTTAGAACGCATCGGGCTCGCAAAAGTGTATAATGCATCTAATCCGTTCCCGTGGATGAGCGAAATTATGGACTTAAAGAAAGAAAAAAACTTTTTCGAAACCAGGGTAACTGAATACAAAAACGCCGGGTCGTTGAAGTGGTAATTCAATAAGGGGTGCTTTGCCGGCCATAGCTTTAGCGACGGCTGGAGGGGTATCGCATTGCATTCTCACTTGCAAAAAACTAGTTTCTGCGGTATACAAAGACTGGATGTTTACAGTACATTTTACGTTCTTGTTAAAGGAGTAATTGATGATCGTTACGCCCGAAGAATTCAACGCCGAAGGCATGGCTACAACCTCTAGTCATAGCCCAAACCCGCCCACAAGTCCTGCACTCACAGATCAAGAATTCCGGGAAAACTTGGGGCACATACTCGCTGATCTGGAGGCGGCATACGAAAATTTCGGTGCTATCTTGCAAGATCTTCGCGAAGCTCTACAGCAAGAGTAGCAAGCACTAACCATCTATCTCTCAAAATAAACGCAGACCAGCTTGGAACTCCCAAGCTGGTCTTTTTCTTTACAAAGCAATCACGGTATAGTTACCTATATGAAAAAAGTATTTCAGGGGAAAATATTTGCCACCTGGCAATGGGAGCAGAAAATGTACGGCGGTACTACAAAAACGTTTGAACGCATAACGCGCAGAGACTCAGTCCGCGTCATTGGAGTTATGCCCGATAAAAAGATTTTACTTGTTTGGGACGAACAGCCAGATAGGGAAGGCCTGCTCGACATGGCTGGTGGGCAAATAGACGATGGGGAAACCCCTGAACAAGCTGCGCATAGGGAATTCCTCGAAGAAACAGGATATTCCGTTGGCACCTTAACACCTATAACTACCCAAAAAATGCCTGGTAGGGTCGTTCTCTCTAACTACTATTTTGTTGGGAGGGGTTTAGTTAAACAAGCTGAACCGCAACAAAGTCCGGGAGAAAAAATTGCGCTTCGCGTATTTACGTTTGATGAATTTTTAGCCCTCGGCCAAGATGAAACGTTGCGCGACATGCGCATCCGTATTACGTTACTGGAAGCGCAACTAGACCCTAAGAAGAAAGACATGCTGTATAAACTACTTTATGAATAAGGAGACTGCGATTCGCGTGCGCATCGCACCAAGCCCTACGGGTAATTTACACGTGGGTACTGCGCGTGCTGCGCTGTATAACGAACTGTTTGCAAAGCACAAGAACGGATCTTTTATTATTCGAATTGAAGATACAGACAAAGCCCGCTCAACGCCAGAATATGAGCAAGCAATCTTAGATGGACTGCGCTGGCTTGGCATCTCTTGGAGTGAAGGACCAGATATTGGTGGGGAATATGCACCTTATCGACAATCTGAGCGAGCAGGGGAGCACGCAAAAGCCGTTCAACAACTTTTAGATGCAGGCAAAGCATATAGATGCACATGCCCGCCGAAAGAAATGACGGGTGGGGAAGTGTCTGTACATGCATGCGATTGCGACAACAAGGGCAATACGACCGGTGTCATCAGGCTCAAAGTAACGCCAGAACTTATATCTTTTACGGATATAATTCGTGGTGAAATTAAGGTGCACACAAACAGCTTTGGCGGTGATTTTGTAATCGCTCGCGACATCTCTGACCCGTTATTTCACTTAGCAGTTGTGTGTGATGACGAAGCGATGAAAATCTCTCACGTTATTAGAGGCGAAGATCACCTGCATAACACTATTAAGCATATTTTATTGCAGAGAGCGCTTGGGTACACTCAGCCAATGTACGCTCATTTACCGTTACTATTAGACGAACAACGTAAAAAGCTTTCGAAAAGAAGCGGGGAAACAAACATCCTTGCATTTCGCGATATGGGATTTTTACCCCAGGCTATGCTTAATTACTTAGCACTACTCGGTTGGAATAACGGAGACGATAGGGAATATTATACGCACAAAGAGCTTGCATCTGCGTTTACGTTAGATCGCGTTCAAAAAAGCGGTGCAATATTTTCACTAGGCAAGCTTTCTGCTATGAATAAAAAATATCTATCTGAATTATCTGATGCTGATTTACTTGCATGGGGACTATATCACTATAATAAAAAAAATATTTTAGTTAACAGCGAAACCAGATTATTATACGCACTGAAAACAGAACTTGGCAGATTTGCATCGTATGACATTGAAGGAATAGATCTTTGTGAAGCGATGAACTGGCATGATACTGGCTGGATGCCCGAGCTTGATACACAAAAAATAGTCTGGAAAAAAAGTACACCAGAAGCAACCAAAGATATACTAAAAAAACTTATAGCCGTATTAGAAACAATACCTGATGATAGCTTTACAAAGCCATTCCTTGAAGAAAACATCATGAACTGGATAGATGCAAATGCAATGGGTAGGGGAGACACCCTATGGCCAATGAGGTACAGCCTTACAGGGCGAGAACAATCGCCAGGACCTTTTGAAATTGCATCGGTTATTGGAAAAGAAGATACTTTGCACAGACTTACCTTCGCTCATGGTATACTCTAGCGTACATGCATAAACGGCAAAAAAAGTGGGTAAGAATTGTATATATTATTCTTGTGATCGTTATCGGTTTTGGTATGGTCGGATTATCGTTTTACTAACGATATGGGAAGAAGAATAATGCACATAACAGTGGGCGCCATTACATGTGTTGCGTTGCTTTTTTCGCCGTTTTCTCTCTACGCAACTGAAGTAGACGACCTGCAAAACAAACTTCAGGCACAAAAAGAAGCGCTCAAAGAAATCGATGAGAAAATTAGTAAATTTCAACAAAAGGTACAAGAAAAACGTAGTACTGCGCAAACGCTGCAGGGGCAAATAGAGTTGTTAAACGATGGCATAGAAAATATATCCCTAGGTATCCGAAAAACTCAGGCACAAATAAATGAAACAGATACTGAGGTGGAAAACGTACAATATGACATTGCAAAAAAAGAAGACTCAATCAACAAGGGGAAAATACTTCTCGCAGACTATATCCGCCAAATGCAAGCACTCGACACGCAATCATCGATTGCCATATTTTTAAAATACTCTTCTCTTTCAGATGCTATAACGGAGTCAAGCACTACAGAACAATTACAAGATCAGGCACACAGAACTATTGTCTCTATCCAGAAGGAGAAACAAGAGCTTTTGGAGCAGAAGGCGCAACTCCAAGATTTCAAACAGTCCCTGTCTTCATTAAAAACCAGACAGCAGCAGCAGCAAAGTGCACTCCGAGACCAAAATGAATCTAAAGTACAAATATTAAAAATAACCAATGCGGAAGAATCCCAATACCAAGATTTGCTAGAACAATCTAGGGCAGATGCGAAGGCCGCAGAGGCTGCAATTGCTGACTTAGATGGTAAAATACGAGAACAATTACGCGCGAGAGGAGTTGGCAATTTAGGGACAGTCGGCCTTTTCAGTTGGCCAATTGAGCCGATTTTTGGGATATCATGCCCATTCCATTGTAGCGGATACCCATATGCATACCTCATAGGCCCTCACAGCGGTACAGACATCCCTACAAACGTTGGGACACCCATTAAAGCGCCCGCAGATGGCTACGTTGGCCGTGCGCATGATTCAGGCGGTAGGGGATACAGTTACATTCTGCTTGTACATGGTGATAATTTTTCTACGGTATATGGGCACGTTTCCGGATTTGCAACAAAGGAAGGAACCTTTGTAAAGCGAGGAGATGTAATTGGATATACTGGCGGAGCTGCAGGTTCTCGAGGCTCCGGATTATCTACTGGGCCCCATCTTCACTTTGAAGTTCGACTCAATAATGTTGCAGTAGATGCGCAAAGGTTTTTAGAATCCAGATAAAATATATGGCTGATCCAGATAAACTTTTTGAATCCATAGCAGCAAAACTCCTGCCATTCTGGGGACCGTTTTACGCAATGTATTATATAATACGATATTTAATACACGAGCTAACAAACAAGAGAAGGTAATGTTCTGAAATTGTTCATATTTAGGGAAGTGGAGCGGGGAGAGCACCCCAAGCCAGCCAGCCCGCGCATGGCGGGTCCGCCGTACTGGCAGATAGGTTGTAGCGCCGACGCAAGCAGTCAATACGCTAGCAACGTCCGAAAATGTACCTTTTGCGACATTACATACGTTCCATGGTAGTTTTCCACAGATACGAACACAAAACGTAATCATGTCAATTTGGGCCACCTATGGCCTATTTTCCTGCGTATTTAGCGGAAATATACGTCACTCCCCTACGTATTTAGCGTATATTTACCAGCCTTCGCTAAAGCTTCGGCTGGCAGGCGTCCTGTTCCCTACCCTACCGGGGCAATTTTTGCGTGCAAGAGCTAGGAGAACGCCCAGCGGTAACAGCCGCATCGTACGAGGCGTACCAAACCTGGTTTTCCAGCTTAATAGATTTGGCACTCGAGCAACTGTAATGATGAAATAACGTACTATTTTTACTACCCACATAGGTGCCCCTAGAATCGCTTGTACCGCTAACAGCACCTGTATCAGGTGATTTAGTACCTTCACGAAGCTCTTGGAGGCTCTCAGGAGTACCAACGGAAGACGGGCATGTGTTGCATGTGCGGTCTTCAAATACTATCTGGCTTGATGCATAATACGGTGACATGATGTGCCCAGTCTGCCAGCCTATGAAGAATATCAACACAGCTGCAATACAAAGCCCTATGGTTTTATCATACTTGGCTATAAACATTTTAAGTTGAGCAAACGCCATACTAGTATAGTATCACCTTATGTATACATTTTTCCTCGGAACAAATTCGGATTTATCAACTGCAGAAATTACTGCCGTCCTTAATCGGCACGGTATCTCGTTTACGATTATTAGCTCACAGAAACAATATATTCGAATACAAACACAAAGCGCTATCCCATTAGGCCTTGTAAAAATTCTTGGTGGCACTATTCGTATCTCTCAAGATGTTGCCGTTTGGGATACAATGCCAGCCACAGAAGAAATCCTCACCGCATTACAGCCACTACCTCCAAAGTGGCAGGTTGGGCTTGGCTGTATTGGTATGTCGCTAAATATAAGGAAGTTGGGGATTGAACTGAAAAAAGGAGCACGTGCGCAAGATTCTAGGCTTGCATTCATTGAACCCAAGGCAGGCACTGTTTTAAACGCCGCCCAAGTGATTTTTAACAAGCTCACTTCCCTACCGAACGCAGAATTGATTTTTATACAAGAAAACGAAAAAATTATTTTAGTGCGCACTACAAGCATTCAAGACATTGCATCATATGAACTGCGCGATACGTTGCGGCCGGCAAGAGACGCTCGCATAGGCCTACTCCCCCCAAAGCTAGCGCAAATAATGATTAATTTGGCACTCCCACAAGACGCCAAAAAATCAACGACTATTTATGATCCCTTTTGCGGGATGGGAACAGTTTTGCAAGAGGCATGGCTCATGAAAATAGCTTCTTTTGGTACAGATATTTCTGAGGACATGGTAGCAGCAAGTACGAAAAATATTGCTCACCTAGAAGAGAATTTTTCTGTACAAGAAAGCTTAAAACCTCAAGTATTTCACCATGACGCAACAAGTCCAAATTTTCCGGAAGAAGCACAAGATAAGAATTTAACTGTTGTCACTGAGCCGTTTCTGGGTACTCCGCTTACTCGCGCCCTGTCCCCCATCGAGGGAACACAATTTTATGAATCTGTCATGCCATTATACCGGCAGTTTTTCATGAACATAAAAAGTGTTCTGCAGGAAAACGCTCGCCTTTTGGTGTTATTGCCTGCCGTGAGAATACGAGAAAATGGAAAAGACACCTTCACTCCCCTACCCCGAACTTTCCTTGACGAGATTATAACATTCGGCTATCGTAACATTAAGCTCATTCCAGAAGAGAAACCGTTGCTATACGCTAGGCCAGATGCCCTTATAGCTCGGGAATTCACTCTCTGGGAACGCGTTTAATTTTTATTAACTCCTATGGCACATAAGAAAGCAGCCGGATCTACACAACTGGGTCGAGATTCAGAATCGAAGCGCCTAGGTGTGAAAATTTACGGTGATCAAGCAGTAAATGCAGGCAATATCATCATTCGCCAACGCGGAACAAAATACCGCCCAGGGCTCAATGTACGACGAGGAGAAGACGATACGCTGTATGCAGTTATCGATGGTAAAGTAGCATTTTCTAAAAAGAAAGTACTTCGATTCAACGGTTCGCTGAAAGAAGCGACATTCGTACACGTTAAATAAGCAAGACAAAAGTATAAGAAATAAAGCCCATATGTATGCATATGGGCTTTGTGTTTTTGCGTGCGTCTTGTGCACGCTATGATGCGTTGGCAACCACTGGCTCGTCGTCGGGTATCACCACCATGAAAGCGTCTGCAGGAATCTTATTGATGTCCAGATTCCGTTGCTCCAAAAGCCTTGCTCGCGTACTTGGGCCAAATTTTCCGTCCATTTCACAACCCAAATCTTTCTGTAATAGGATTACTCCCTTTTTTGTTTCTTCCCCGAAGTTTCCGTCAGGAATGATGGCTCGATTGTACCGTCCCATCAACAGCAAAAGCTGCAACAGCGTAACTGCTTCCCAAACACCTACACCAGTCGAACTCTCGTCAAGATAATCTGGAAAGAACATTCTCTTCTTCATTTCAATTCTCCTTTGGCACATAGTGCTCCGAACAATGTTTTGTAGAGCTACTAGGCTCGCAAGTAGCCTACAGCAAGGCTACTCTGGGGTCAATGCTCACTTCCCTGCCGCTTTGATAAACGCATTAAATAGCGGATGGCCGCCGAGGGGTCTGGACGTAAATTCTGGGTGAAACTGCACGGCTACGAACCACGGGTGGTTTTTTAGTTCAATAATTTCAACAAGTGTGTTATCTGGCGTAGTACCGGAAATTACTAATCCTTCTTTAACCAATTGTTCGCGATAGTCATTGTTGAATTCGAAACGATGTCTGTGACGTTCACGGATGTTTGCGCTGCCGTATGCTTCGAGAGCTTTTGTCCCCTCAGTTAGCGTACAATCCCATCCACCCAGTCTCATAGTTCCGCCTTTGTTTGTTATATTTTTTTGTGATTCCATAATATGAATTACCTTATTTTTTGCCTGCTCATCAAATTCTTGGCTTGTAGCGTCTTTAATACCCACAACGTTTCGAGCAAATTCTATTACGGCTAGTTGCATGCCTAAACATAAACCTAAATACGGAACATTGTTTTCACGTGCATATTGAATTGCTGCAATTTTTCCTTCCGTTCCGCGCACTCCAAACCCACCTGGCACAACGATGCCCTTTGCTTTCTTGAGCATAGCTAATGCTTCTTCATCTTTTTGTTCTATTTTTTCCGCATCTATCCATAACAGTTCCAAATGCAACCCATTCTGCCAACACGCCGCCTTAAGCGCCTCTACCATGCTTGCGTACGTGTCTAACATGGTTATGTACTTACCTACGACGGCAATTTGTATAATCGGCTTATCTTTCTTGATAGTTTCAACTAACGTCTGCCATGTGTCACTGATACGCTTTCCGCTCGGCAATCCTAATTTTTTCAAAATAACATCGTCTAAATGATGCTCTTCCATAATAAGCGGCACTTCGTACACACTCTTTACCGTAACTAACGGCAATATGGCTTCTTTTTCTACGTTTGTATACAAAGACATTTTTGCAATGTCTGCTTCCCCTATTTCATAATCTGTGCGAGCTATTAAAATATCTGGCTGAATGCCGATGCTTCGCAGTTCACGTACGCTATTTTGTGCGGGTTTTGTTTTTACTTCATCAGATGCTTTTAAATAGGGCAAAAATACCACGTGCACATAGAGCACGTTTTCTCTACCTTCATCGAGTAGCATTTGGCGAGCGCCTTCAAGGAAATGAAATCCTTCGTTATCTCCTACCGTTCCGCCAATTTCTACTATTTGTACATCATAGTCTCCAGAAGTGGCGGACTGCCGTGCGCGGTGTTTTACCTCGTTGGTAACATGCGGAATAACTTGAACCGTTTTTCCTAAATACTCTCCTCTGCGTTCGCGGTTGATAACTTCTTGATAAATTTTCCCTGTCATTACGGAAGAATCTGCATTTATATTTTGATGCAAAAAACGCTCGTAGTGTCCCAAGTCCAAATCTGCTTCTGCGCCATCGTCGGTAACAAACACTTCCCCATGCTCTGCAGGATTTAAGGTGCCAGCATCAACGTTAATATACTGGTCAAATTTTTGCATATTTACCGTTAGCCCCCTGTCTTTCAGAATATTTCCAATCGATGCTGCGGTGATGCCTTTCCCGAGGCCAGATAATACTCCCCCTGTTACGAATATATATTTTGGCTTTTTAGGCATTTGGCGCGACAAGCACTGCTATATGAAACTCCACTCCCTGCCCAAGCTGTACTACAACGGTATATGTTCCTAATTTTTTTAATGGAAATGGCCCTTTTATGTTTTTCAGCGGGACAGAAAGCGCAAAGTCGGCATGCAGACGTTCAAGAATAGTCTTTGCCGGAATACTCCCAAACAAATCTTCGCCGTCTCTCACCTTTGCGGAAATAGTTATTTCTGTATTTTCTAACCTGTCTGCAACGCCCTGATGTTTCTTCAATTCTTCTTCTGCTTGTTTTTTTATTGAAGCGTCTTTTGCGTTTCTCTTTTCTTGTACTTGCTTGGTTGCGAGTGCTGCTTTTCCATTTGGAAATAAGAAATTCCGTGCATATCCTTCTGAAACGCTCACTATGTCGCCTGCTCGCCCAAGCGTATCAGCATCTTCTAGTAACAAAACTTGTAGGGTATTTGCCATAGGATTTATTTCTTTACTTCTTCTAATGCACGCATAAGCTGTTCGTCTTCTGGCGCATCTTCTTTATCCTCAACTACTATAGACGGTTCTATGCCATGCTCGTTAATAGAGCGGCCTTTTGGCGTGAACCACTTTGCAATAGTTACCCGTAAACTGGAGCCATCGCTTAAATCAATTACTTCTTGCACAGAGCCTTTACCAAATGATTTTGTACCAATAACTTTTGCATCTAAATTATCTTGAAGTGCTCCGGCGACTATTTCGGAAGCAGACGCGCTACTGCCGTTTATAAGAACAACTACCGGTAAGCCCTTTAATATTCCTGTTCCACTTGAACTATGGGTCGTTTCCCTCTTTCCTCGTTCAATAACAACAGGCAACCCTGGTCCCATGAATGCAGAGGATATATCCACAGCAGAATCTAAATATCCACCAGGATTGTTGCGAACATCTACGATAACTCCCGTGATATTCTGCCTTTTTGCATCTTTCGCAACCTGGAGGAACTTCGCAGCGGTATCTCCATTAAAATTTAGCACTGAAACATGGAGTATTCCGTCTTTTATTTCCGACTTTATACTTTGCACTGCAATATCGTCTCGGACTATCGAAATATCTGTAGTACTATCTGCATCTTTATGAAACACTTTTAGTTCAACGGTTTGCCCCTTTGGGCCTCGTATTAACCGCACTACTTCATCGAGCGACATATCTTCCGTAATATTTTTCTTATCAACCGCAATAATAATATCTCCAGCTTTTACCCCAGCTTTTTGTGCAGGAGACCCTTCTAGAGGAGCAATAACAACAACAAGCCCGTTTTTCACACCCATTTCTGCCCCAATACCAGAAAAGCTTCCCTTTAGGGTGTCTTTGAATTGTTTTGTAGTTTCCGGATCAGAAAATGCCGTGTATGCATCACCCGAAGCGCGCACCATACCATCTATAGCGCCATACGATAGCTTATTGTCTTCTAGTGTGCCAATAAAATTTTTGTGGAGCTGATCCCATGTCTCCCAAAACGGTGAAGCAGTAAATGCCTCCTCTCCAGTCAGATTGTCTGGAACTGTTTTTGGAGAGGTGCTAGCACGCCCAACAATTACTCCTATGAAAAGAAGAAGCAATACGCTGAAAATTCTCTTGATAGTGCTCATAGCTTATGGAGTTAATCGCTTAACGCCTCGGTACACAAAACTAGCCTCACGGATACTTTCGAGATTAAGCATCAGCATAACCATTCGGCCAAATCCTATTCCCGCTCCTCCATGAGGAGGACAACCATAGCGGAAAAAATCGAGATAGTGCGCAATAGAATCCTTATTCATACCTTTTTCTTTTGCTTGTGCTTCTAACACATCGTGTCGATGTTCCCTCTGGGCGCCTGTTGTAATTTCAAGCCCTTTCCATAACAAGTCAAAACTTAACGTGATGTCTTTATCTTCTTCTTTTCTCATATGGTAAAACGGTCGAACACTAGCAGGGTATTCGGTAATAAAAATAAACTCATGACCGTATTTTTCTTTTGCTATTTCACCAAGAGCACGCTCTTGTTCTGGACTTAAATCTCCACTACGGTCATCTGCAATATTTTTCTTCGCTAACAAAGCCTTTGCTTCAATCATCGTTAATTGAGGAAACGGTAAGGACGGAACAACCACATCAATGTCATAGCGTTCTTTAATTTCTTTGCCATATGTATCTGCAACACTCTGCAAACCATGTGCAATTGCCTTTGACCATATATCTATTACATCTTCGTGAGACGTAATAAATGACATTTCAAAATCAAATCCCGTAAATTCCGTCGCATGGCGTGTTGTAAAAGAAGGTTCGGCACGAAACACCGGGCCAATTTCAAACACGCGCTCAAAGCCGGCTGCCATAGCCATCTGTTTATAAAATTGAGGCGATTGCGCCAAATACGCAAAACGGTCAAAATATTTTACCTTAAACACTTCTGCTCCCGATTCACTCGGAGAACTCATGAGCTTGGGTGAATGAATTTGCAGAAACCGCTGCTCAATAAAATAATCTCGAAGTGATTGTTCAAGAAGCGTCCAAACTTTAAACACTAATAACTTCTCAGGTTTTCGAAGATCAATCCACCGGTAGTCTAGCCGAATTGCTTGGTCTGTTTCATTCCCGCCTCGTTCTACAACGGGAATTGGTAACTCTGGATTTGACGCCGATATTACTTCTAAGGACGTCACTTGAATTTCAAAACCACCGGGAGCTTGCTTTGCTTCCACAATTACACCCTCAACGCTTACAACAGATTCTTGGGATATATTTTTTGCAGCAGAAAAAGCAGCTTCATGCTCTGGAAGCACTACACATTGCACAAGTCCATCAAAGTCACGAAGCACAAGAAAAATAATTTTACTTTGAGCACGCACAACTTGTACCCATCCGGCGAGTTTAACGGTTGTGCCTATAAGTGAGGGGCTCAAATCCCCCACCATATGAGTTCTAAATTGATTGGTAGTTGTATGCACTCCTCTAGAGTACGACATCAGGAGACTATGCACAATAACTATTGCGCTTCAGTCTCCCAGGGGTCGTATGCCTGGGATGTTCCCCGCTCCTTCAAAACGGGGTTCATAGAGAAAAAGATCACTGAGTACTACCGTAAAGATAATCCACAGATTGCCGTGAAGGCAACGGGTTACTATAAACAAAACAAACAAAAAAAGCAATGAAGCGGCAAAGAGTATTTTTTCGTTATGGAAGCAGTAGTCTCCACAACTGCCTTTTTGCTCAAGAGTACGAGAGTACCTACCCCGCCGAAGGCGAGGGGGAACTCCACTACCTGTATTGCTAAAAGCTTTCCTCTTTACCACTCCGCTGCTTTATTTGGCACTACTCTGGAGTGTTTTTAAACGAACTAACTAGTATATACCTAAATGGGTAATTATGTCAAGTCTATTTTTACGGGGCCGTTTTGTCAGGTCGCGTTGACATATTACTACCGTCATGCTATACATATCTTTGTGTCATTTGGCACAATTGTTATTTACAATTCAATCCCCTCCCTAGTTTAGTTCGAAAGGATTTCGGTTGTATGTTCGTTAAACCTCCTATCTGCCATGAGTGTTTTGGTCAAACCTGGGGCACTCAGTTTTTTGATGCCACGGAGAAAAGAGTACATCTCGAAAGACTTGAATGCATGGCCTGCAAAAGACATGCCACGCATCTTTGGAATGGCGACAGACATCACTACAGAGGAATTTTCGTTGCACACAAGTACGCGAGAACTCATATTCGCTCTCGTGACGAAGAAGAGGTAATACAAATACTTCTTCAGCCGAATTCTAACTTGTCATTATTCGCAACGCAACACACAGAATTAGTTCTGTATCGATTAGTTGCAAGTGAGGGAACATTCCGCTGGGAGGAGATAATTACAGACCCCCCCAGCAACGCAACCAGTGATTCAGTGCGAGAAGGTTTTTTCGTAAAAGAAAGAGCCTGCTAAAAAACAAAAAAACCGTAAATTTTGCACATTACCCCCAATACATCAAATCGGTGTAGCGGGGGTTTCTTTTTTTATAAGTTGCAATATAAGTCATTTTTACCCATAATACGAAGCACGCGCTCATAGCTCAGTGGTAGAGCAGTGGCCTTTTAAGCCAACGGTCGGGGGTTCAAATCCCTCTGGGCGCACCATGAACATTAACCATCATAAATCGGAACTGTATTTTTTGCTCTTTCTTTTACTCGCAATATTTATTCTTGCCTTTTATATATTTCAACCGTTTTTGTATTCGCTTATTCTAGCCATTGTTTTTGCGACTGTTTTTGAGCCACTCCATAACAATATACTTGTGCGCACAAATGGAAGAAAAGGATTAAGTGCATTACTTGCAACAATATGCGTATTACTTGTTGTAATAGTTCCCCTCTCATTCCTCGGCATACAAATTTTTCGAGAAGCTACAGACGCATATTCGTATTTAGCGGAGAGTAATAATGCATCTGATCTTTCCCACACTATTACTGGAGGCATACAAAGGATCACCGCTATTTCTCCGTTCAAGCTAGAATTTAACGTAGATATCAACCAATACGCAAGGCAAGGATTAAACTGGCTATTGCAAAATACCGGTTCATTCTTTTCTAATGCCGCAAAGGCTTTGATGGGCATATTTATCTTTCTTCTCGCTTTATACTATGTATTCAAAGATGGGCACAAGCTAAAAAGGGCAGTGATTGGACTCAGCCCTTTGAAAGACATTCACGATGAAACAATTTTTCATAAACTCGCGCTGGCAATTAATTCTGTAACACGGGGAAATCTTACTGTCGCACTTATTCAGGGTTTCGTCACCGCGCTAGGGTTTATTTTATTTGGCGTTCCCAGTGCAGCGCTTTGGGGTAGCGTTGCAGCTATCGCTGCACTTGTCCCAACCGTAGGAACGGCATTGGTGACGGTACCTGCTGTTATCTATTTATACGTAAGCGGAACTACGCTACTTGCTGGAGCGCTCCTTATTTGGGGAATAGTTGCAGTGGGGCTTATAGACAATTTTGTTGGACCAAAACTGGTTGAACGCGGTACAAAATTACATCCATTTCTTATTCTTTTATCTATACTCGGTGGTATCGGTTTTTTTGGCCCTCTGGGCTTCTTACTGGGGCCAATTATCTTGAGCCTACTGTTTGCCTTTCTTGAAATTTACGTGGAAATCAGCAAAGAACAAAAGGTAAAATAAAACCAGCTACTTCGCCTTTGCGTAATCGTCAGTCACCTTAAGAGCTTCCCACTTGTCACCGTTTGAGACCCTTCCAACAACCTGAATCTTCTGGTCGCCATCTCCAAGCTCATCCTTTGAAATTTCTGCGCCAGTGCGAGAGTAAAATTTTGTATTCCCTGCATATTGGATAGTAATTCGCTTATCTAAAACTGATGCACTCTTATAGCTAGAGTACGAAATATCCATCTTCAACGTCTCATTGTTAGTATCGTGTGTACGAAGAACCCCTACTACAGTAAACGAATTATCGTTTACGGTTATTTTGCTTACGTTGTATCTTCCCTCAGAACGCTTTGCGCCTTCCATTACCACTTCATACCCGACTGGCACGCCACTTAAAGTCACGCGAACTTTTTTTCCATTTACCCATTTGTACACTTTGGCTGCTGATGCATTAAACTCTACTAATTCCCCAGCCAAGTCATCTTTCGCATTCGCTGAAGTGTGCGCGGAAACTACCGTAATGGTTTTATTAGCTTTATCTACTTCCGTTACATTCCCGCGGACTAAAAATTTATATGACGCACTACTTGCGTATGATCTTGCGGTAAGTGCAACTGCTGCAATTGCAATAATTACTCCTCCTATCATTAGTAACTTCTTATGCATATATGAGATTTAAAAATAAATATGTTAATAACCAATATACCACGAATTTTGATTATAACTTAGAAAAACATTCCTTTTTTAGGAGCCGCTCGAAACTCCTCAAGCAATTCTTTTTGTTTACGCGATAGTTTTTTTGGTATTTCTACTGCAATTGTTACAATATGATCGCCTGTACTTAAGCCCTGCAGTGAAGGAAATCCTTCTCCGAATAATTTAAAATTCGTTCCCGGCTGTGTGCCTGCAGGAATTGTAATAACTTTATTTCCATGCAACGTCGTCACTTCTAATTTTGTCCCAAGTATGGCGTCAACAAATGAAATATTTACTCGAGAACGAACATTGTCCGCATCCCGAGCGAGTACTTTGTCTGGACGTACGTGCACGTGTACGTACAAATCACCTGGCATTCCGCCCTTTACCGGAGCTTCTCCTTTGCCAGAAAGTCGAATAGACTGCCCATCCGCAATACCGGCTGGAATATTCACCGTTAACTTGCGATTGGTTTTTTCTCTCCCGTCGCCACTGCACGTTTCGCAAGCAGTTTCAGCTATCTTCCCTTCCCCTCGACACGTTTGGCACACCGCACGCTGACTAAACGCCCCAAATGGAGTTTGGTGATTTTTAACCACACTTCCCTGCCCGTTACATGTTTTGCAGTTTATAATTGGCGTTCCCGGCTTCGCCCCATTACCATGACACGTCGAACAAACATCAAAAATGCGATGCTCAATAGTCCGCTCTACTCCAGTGGCAGATTCCAGAAACGAAATTTCAATGTCTGTTTCAATGTCGTGCCCACGCGATCTCCCTCGCCCTGCTTGCCTACTGCGCCCACCTCCAAAAACTGATTCGAATATATCTCCCATACCGCCCAAATCATCCATGTTTATGGTAAACCCGCCCTGAGAAAACCCGCCGTATGGGTCTCCACCAAAACCACCACTACCTCCGGGTGCTGCGCTTCCAAATTGGTCATACTGCGCACGTTTTTGTTTGTCGGAAAGCACTTCGTACGCACCGCTCACTTTTTTGAATTCTTCTTCATCACCACCCTTTTTATCAGGGTGGTGTTTGTGCGCCTTCTTCCGATACGCCTTTTTTATTTCTTCTTGCGTTGCCGTTTTCTCAACGCCAAGAATTTTGTAGTAGTTATCCGGCATATCGGTTATGGGTTATGCGGCTGGTTCTTCTGGCTTTGCGTCTACTACTTCGCCCTCGACAGGTTTTTGTCCCCCCGCTGGTTGCTCCGCAGCTTTAGCAGCGTCGCTCATTTCTTGCCCAATTTTTTGCGTTTCTACAAGCAGTTCGTCTGTTGCTTTTTTCATAGCTTCTGTGTCCGTGTCGCCAAGCGTTGTTTTTAGTGCAGCAATTTTATCTTCTACCGCTTTTTTAGTTTCAGGTTTTACTTTATCACCCGCATCTTTCAACGCCTTTTCTGCCATATATGCAGCTTGTTCCCCTGTGTTCTTAATTTCCACCGCTTCTTTCTTTTTCTTGTCGTCTTCTGCAAACTTTTGCGCATCTTCCTGCATGCGTGCAATTTCTTCTTTTGAAATTCCGGAAGTTCCTTCAATGCGGATATGCTGTTCTTTTCCGGATGCTTTATCTTTTGCAGACACGTTTAAGATTCCATTCGCATCAATATCAAACGTCACCTCCACTTGCGGAACCCCTCGTGGTGCTGGGGGGATACCATCCAATATAAATTTTTTAAGTGACTTGTTATCTTGCGCCATCTCTCGTTCTCCTTGCAGTACGTGAATTTCAACGGACGTCTGATTATCTGCTGCAGTAGAAAACACTTGAGACTTATTCGTAGGAATTGTGGTGTTTTTATCGATTAGACTAGTTCGAACTCCTCCGAGGGTTTCAAGTCCAAGCGTAAGTGGAGTTACATCAAGGAGTAAAATATCTTTTACATCTCCCGAGAGAATTCCACCTTGGATAGCCGCTCCTGCCGCTACCACTTCGTCTGGATTAATTCCTTTGTGGGGCTGCTTTCCGAACATCTTTTCCACTTCATCGTAAATTCTTGGCATTCTTGTCTGACCACCAACAAGTACTACTTCATTAATATCGCTTACGGTAAGCTTTGCTTCTGCAAGAGCTTCTTTCGTTAACGCAATTGCTTTTTCTATTAAGTCCGCAACAATTTCTTCCAATTTTGCTCGCGTCATGGTCATCACCAAGTGCTTTGGTCCATCCGCCCCGGTTGTAATAAACGGCTGGTTTATTTCCGTAGTAGCAGAACTTGAAAGTTCATGCTTTGCACGCTCTGCGGATTCTTTTAGGCGCTGAAGAGCCATCGGGTCTTTTGAAAGATCTATTCCGTCTGTTGATTTAAATTCTTTCACAATCCATTCGATAATACGCTGATCAAAATCGTCTCCTCCCAAATGCGTATCGCCATGCGTTCCAAGGACTTCAATTGTATCAGAGCCTACTTCCAAAATAGATACGTCAAACGTTCCTCCACCCAAATCAAATACTACGATTTTTTCATCCTTCTTTTTATCAAGGCCGTATGCAAGCGCAGCAGCGGTTGGCTCATTAATAATGCGCAGTACATTCAAGCCGGCAATTGCTCCCGCATCTTTCGTTGCTTTTCGTTGTGAGTCGTCAAAATACGCAGGCACGGTAATTACTGCATCCGCAATAGTCATTCCAAGTTTTGCCTCTGCATCTGCTTTTAATTTTTGCAAAACCATTGCAGCTATTTCTGCTGGGCGCACCCATTTATCGCCAAATTTAATTTCTACCCCGCCATCTGCTCCCTTGCGGATTTCATAAGGCAACATTGCCTTTTCTTTCTGCGTTGCAGGGTCGTCAAAATTTCTTCCAATTAAGCGCTTTGCAGAAAAAATTGTTTGTGCGCTATTTACCACCGCTTGCCTTTTTGCTAGCGTACCAACTAATCTCTCTCCCGCTTTACTCATTGCAACTACGGAAGGAGTTGTGCGGTTTCCTTCGCTGTTTTCAATAATGGTTGGGGTGCTCCCTTCCATTACTGCCATTGCTGAATTTGTTGTTCCTAAGTCGATTCCTAATGTTTTAGCCATAATGTGTAATATTAAATGTTAATTATTGAGTTTAGTTTCGTCGCTCCCCTTCCCAACCTTCACCTTCGCCGGTCTCACTGTTATATCTCCTATTTTATACCCTACTTGTACTACTTCTATTATTTTACCTTCTTCTCCCTCTACTTCTTCTATTGCTTCATGAATTACCGGGTCAAATACTATCCCCGTATCCTGTATCAGCTCTACTCCAAATTCTTCAAGTATCTGGTCAAACTGCCTGGCTACATGGAGCACTCCTGCTGCCCATGGGTCTTTCGTATCCGGAGCGTGCTCTATTAAGGATCTGAAGTTATCTGCGAGTACAATGAGTGGCTCTGCAATAGTTCGTTTTAAAATTGCTCTCTCTTGTATCCTTGTGTCGTTCATGCGCTTTTGCACGTTTTCTAAATCAGCTCTCGCGCGCTTCCAGCCCTCTAAATATTCCTGTTCTTTGCTTTGGATAATCTCCGGTTCTTCTTGTGATGTATCTTGGTTTTTCATATTTGTTCAATTATGGATGAAAGTGCATTGAGTAGCGCTACGTTTCGTTTATACGGCATTCGCTTTGGGCCTGCCAAAAGCAACAGTGCCGCCTCTCCTGTAGGCAATCTCATTGTTTTTACGATGATGCTTGTGTGTTCTGTTTCAAAAATTGGGTTTTCGCTTCCAATGTATACGGTTACTGCGCGTGATGCAGTATCGGCAAATTCATGTGCGTACCGTTCAATGTTGTCAAAGAGGAGAGATATTTCTCGCGCTGCTTCTTGGGCTTGGTTTTCATCATCGTCAAATACCTGAGACATGCCCGCACCCTGAATGTCTTTATCGTGCATCCATCCCCCAACTGCCATAGTGTGTGCCATTTCCGCTAACATTTTAGCTGCTGCTCGAGCAGGACGTGCATATTCTTCTTGATATTCCTTATACGTATCGGTAAGTGCGCGAACTCTTTTTTCGCTTGGCTCTTTAAAGCTCAATTGGTCTATATAATACCGATAGCCTGTATCGCTAGGAATTCTGCCCGCTGATGTATGTGGTTGTAAAATATATCCTTCGTCTTCTAATAACCGAAGCATGCTCCGAATAGTTGCGGAGCTTACAGAAACGTCGAGCACATCTAAAAGGCGCTCAGAACCAACTGGTCTGCCGGTTGCAATATATTCTTCTATAAGTCCCTTTAAAAGATGTGCGTGTCTATAGTCCATATAGTTACATTTATATATTAGCACTCTAACGCACAGACTGCTAATGTCAAGCCACTTTTAATTCACGATCGCTTTGAGGACTGCGAGTACTCTAGATGCGTTTTTTGGGTTTATAGAAATATCTGTTATGGCAAAACCTACTGGCCCTATACTGGTTGTGTGCCAAGCAGTGCCGCCATCTTCTGAGCGGTACACAATGCCATCTGCAGCTATTAATATACGGTTTGAATTCGTCGGACTCACCGCTACTACCATTTGAGAAACTACTTTTGATGCATCAAATGGAAGCTGCAATGCAACGAAGGTCTTTCCGCCATCTTTTGTAATAACAGCTCCTTTATCTGATCCTAAGAGCAACGCATCTGGAAAACCGGGAATGAACGAAACATCGAGAATATTTCTATCATCTAGAACCACCCCAAAAGGAGACGGCGCAGTGAGCGACTCCGGAACTTTTATAACTTCCGCTACCCCTTCCGTAACGCGAACCAATTTCTTCTTTTGCGTAACTATGTAGAGTTCATTTGCTTTTGCACTCGATACTTCCATACGGACAATACCCGCATCAGATCTGTCCCCGGTTATAATCTGTGAGGCGCTACTTAATTCCGTAACTGTTTTCCATACTTGCCCCCCACTGGAGGCACTAAACACCGTTCCATCGTTTGTTCCTGCCCATAACAAATCTTCCGCATCTGGATCTATCTCAAGAGCAACTATACTTGCGGGCAGCGAAGATCCACCAGAAATAATTTGAAATCGTTTCTTTTGTACCGGAAGCGGGAGAGTAAATACGTTTTGCCAGCTTTTCCCCGCATCTAAACTCCGCACAACACTCCCCTGCCCATCTGCGTCAATTCCCGCAGCAACTAATATACCATTTTGCATCCGAGCAACGTCTAGTGTAGCTGCGAGTGATGTTGGAATCACTTTCCAGGTAGCAGTATCATCTTCTGAAATGACCATGCCATTTGCACCCGCTGCCATAAAAACAATATTTGGATCTTTCAAGGCACGGTGTATTTTACCTAAATCAAATTGTGAAATATCTTCACCAGAAACATCCGTTGCTACAGACTGCTCAAAGCTGGCTCCTGCACTTGTAGAAAGATACGTACCGCCAGAAATCTCTTGTTGCACTTCGCTCCGAGAACATCCCCCCAATGCAAGCGAGAAGAAGAGAATCGATGGCAATACAACTACGCGTATCTTGTTCATGGAGTAAGTATACCTTGTTCTGCTCGAAGCGTTGCAAGCCTCTTGTGGGTAACCTTTTTCTTCAACACGTCGGCAATCCAATTCCCCCCTAATAGGTGCGGCATCATCACATAGTCTGCGCCCGCACGGTACAGCTCCTGTGCCTCCGCCATATAGTATGCGTTTGCAACAAGCAACATATCTGCATTTTGTGCACGAACATATGCCATAAGATTCATTTGATCATCCACTGTGGGGATAGTCATGATAATTAAAGAAGCACTCCCAAGCGGAAGATCAGACAAAAATTCCACATCCGCAATATCTCCAAAATATCCATGAATTTTTTTTCGACGCAACTCTTCTATAACCACTGGGTCAAAATCAAGAACACCAAACGATATTTTCTTATCACGCAACGCCTCGCACACCTTCTTTCCTATGCGATGGTACCCCACCACCCAGGCATCGTATACAACAGCTGGTTTTTCACTTTGACGCATTTTATCGGGACCAAATAATTGAAATACAGGAAGCAAGAAACGATATACTCGTTCGTTATACATAATAAGATACGAAGACGCAAAAATAGTGGCAATTGCCACAAAGGTAAAAACAGGAACTTCATTGCCCGAAATATGCCCTGTTTGCTTGCCAGTAAATAAAATTACAAACCCAAATTCGCTCACTTGGGCAGCCGTTACACCCGACAAAAAACTGTTGCGCCGCGTAAACTTTAATGCGCGGAACAAGAAATATAAAATGAACGGATTTCCGAACAATATAAAGAGCGTTAAAATGATTCCGGGTTTCCACAGCAGCACTACATCTTCTATTTGCATTTCGCTTCCCAATACGATAAAAAAGAGGACGAGAAAAAAATCTCTTAGTGGCCGTATACGGCTTCCAATTTCCAATTGATACGGAGATGAAGATAGCGATATGCCCGCTACTATTGCTCCAATTTCAAGAGAAAACCCAAGTGCGTAAAGCGCACTTGCAACCGAAAAACACCAAGCGATAGTAAATATAAAGAGAAATTCCGCGGAGTTCGCAATATATTTCAGTACTGCCGGGAGGAAATACTTTGCAAGTAATACGAGGGAACCACCTGCAAATAGCGCCTTTACAATGAGAAACACAATACTGCCCGTATCAAAATTATCGCTTTTCAACAACCCAATTCCAACCATTATTGTAAGAGCAATAACGTCTTGAATGAGCATGAGCCCAATAGTGTGCTTTCCGTACATAGTCTCCGTGTCCTTCTTGTCGCTCAGAAACTTCATAATAATAATTGTGCTTGAAAACGTCATCGCAACGGCTATGTACATTGCAGAAAGGAAGGTAAAATCCATCCACACTAATATGGCCGTGCCAAATACTGCCGTAAACAACACTTGCCCAAGCGCTGCAATAGTAGATACCCGCCCAATGCTTTTTAACTTTCGAAAATTTAAATTCAGCCCAATAACAAACAGCAACAACACTACCCCAACTTGCGCAAATAGCTCATATGAAGCTGCGTTGCCATGCAAAAATATTGGCCCAATGGTAATTCCAGCAAGGATATACGCAATTATAAGCGGTTGCTTTAACATACGGGCAACAAACCCGACCGCAACGGTAATGAATAAAAGAACACTCAATTCTATAAATATTGTGCTCTCCATAATGGTTATATAGTATCATAAGCACATGGAACAATTACACCTATACAATTCACATTCTAGAAAAACTGAAATTCTTACCCCTATTTCAGGTACAAATACCGTTACCGTATATAACTGCGGGCCTACGGTATACAAACGCCAACATATCGGTAATATGCGCCGCTTTTTGCATGCTGATTTCTTAAAGAGAACCCTTGAACTTTTAGCGTACAAGGTAAACGATATTACGAATATTACGGACGTGGGGCATTTAACACAGGACGAACTAGATACCGGGGAAGATAAATTGGAGAAAGCGGCAAAAACAGAACTGCGAACTCCACAAGACATTGCAAAAGAACAAACAGAATTATTTTTTTCTGACATTGATTCTTTAAACATCTTGCGAGCAACTGCATTTCCTGCTGCAAGTAGCCATATCGCAGAAATGATTTCGTTAATTAAAACGTTGATAGAAAAAAAACATGCATACGTTGCACCAAGTGGCGTGTATTTTGACGTATCTTCGTTCCCCTCATACGGAGAACTTTCTGGAAACACGGTGAGCTCCCTTGATGCCGGCCATAGAGTAGATAACAAAACTGACAAGAAAAACCCCGCAGATTTTGCATTGTGGATGATAGATAATTCACATCTGCAGCTGTGGGATTCCCCTTGGGGTAAGGGGTACCCAGGTTGGCACATAGAGTGTTCTGCAATGAGTATGAAGTACTTAGGCGAAACTATTGATATTCATACAGGAGGCGAAGATAACCGGTTCCCTCATCACGAAAATGAAATAGCGCAGTCGCAAGGAGCAACGGGGAAACAATTTGTACAACTTTGGATGCACAACAGGCACCTTCTATTA
>JAQBWN010000021.1 GCA_027624555.1 bacterium
GCAGCACAAGATGCAGGCATCAAGCCAATTATTGGCATGGAAGGGTACCTCGCGCCCAATGGACATGATAAAAAAAGAGGGAAAATTGATAGCAACCCAAGGCATATATCACTACTAGCAATCAGCAACACGGGCTACAAAAACTTGATGCAGCTTTCCACAAAAGCATTTTTAAAAGGCTACTACTATAAGCCAAGAATTGATTATGAATTACTAGAACAACACCGCGAGGGCCTTGTCGTTTTATCCGGCTGCTTAAACGGGGATATTCCGAAAGCCATTATGGAAAAACGCCCAGAAGATGCAAAACGACTTATAGAATGGTACTTAGAACGATTCGAAAAAGATCATTTCTTTTTAGAAGTGCAGGACCATCCCAATATTCCAGATCAAATAAAGCTAAATGATGCTTTAATATCTCTCGGGAAAAAATATAACATCGGGCTCATTGCCACATCCGACACTCACTACATTCATCCAGAAGACAACCATGCGCAAGACGTCCTCATCTGTGTACAAACAGGAACAACGGTAGATGAAAAAGACCGCATGTGTATGCTCGATGAAGATTTTTCCTTAAAAAGTCCGGGAGAAGTTAAAGAAGCATGGAAAGAGTATCCGGAAGCCATAGACAACACACAGAAAGTTGCAGATATGTGCGATATTACATTTGAATTTGGAAAAAATAAATTACCAAAATTCCCACTTCCTAAAAACCAAACACCTAATGATGCCCTAAAAGAATTGTGTGTTGAGGGTTTAAAGACACGATATGGCAATGCTCAGCCACCAAATGCAATGCAGCGGCTTGAATATGAACTTCGCGTTATATCAGAAACAGGATTTTCATCATACTTTTTAATTGTTTCTGATTTTGTAAATGAAGCAAAAAAAAGAGGTATTTTGGTAGGGCCAGGGCGCGGAAGCGCTGCGGGTAGCTTTGTTTCGTACCTTACCAACATTACAAACATAGACCCTATAAAATACGATTTGCTGTTCGAACGCTTCTTAAACCCAGAACGCGTATCTATGCCAGATATCGACCTTGATTTTGCCGACGACAGGCGCGGTGAAGTAATAGATTATGTACGTGAAAAATACGGGCCGGAACACGTGTCCCAAATCATCACATTCGGAACCATGGCAGCGCGCGCAGCCGTTCGTGATGCTGGCCGCGCGCTCGGATTTCCCTATACATTTTGTGACAAAATTTCTAAAGCAATTCCGCAATTTACAAACTTTGAACAAGCACTTGCGCAGCCAGGCGAATTAAAAGATATATACAACAGCGACCCTCAGGCAAAAACACTTATCGACATGGCAAAAAAATTAGAGGGTGTATGCAGACACGCCAGCACTCATGCTGCTGCGGTAGTAATTACCGATTTACCGCTTACCGATTATGCCCCACTCCAGCTTTCTAGCTCGTCTGACGGCGAAAAAGATACCGTTACCCAATACGCCATGTCTGCCGTCGAGTCACTCGGGCTTTTAAAAATGGACTTCTTAGGATTAAAAAACCTTACGATTATTCAAAAGACGTTATCTATTATAGAAAAACGTCATAATATAAAAATAGATTTAGAAACACTACCAACGGACGATAAGCCAAGCTACCAGCTTCTCCAGGAAGGCAAGTCAGTGGGAGTATTCCAATTGGAATCATCAGGGATGCGCAGGTACTTAAAAGAACTTAAGCCTACGGAATTCGAAGACATTATTTCTATGGTTGCCCTATACCGTCCCGGCCCTATGGATTCGATTCCTGATTTCATTGCAGCAAAACATGGAAGGAAAAAAATAACGTATCTGCACGAAACGCTCAAACCAATTTTGGAAAAAACATACGGTGTTATCGTTACCCAAGACCAAGTATTACAAATTGCACGGGAATTTTCTGGATTTTCCTACGCACAAGCAGATATTTTACGCAAAGCAGTGGGCAAAAAAATAAAAGAACTTCTTGACGAGCAACAACAAAAGTTTATTCAAGGAGCAATTACTACGCACAATGTTGATAAAAAAACAGCGCAAAGCGTTTGGGATTTTATCGAACCCTTTGCCAGGTACGGATTTAACCGAGCACATGCGGCGTGCTACGCAATGATCGCCTACCAAACTGCATACCTCAAGGCGCATTACTGTGCTGAATTTATGGCAGCACTACTTACCAGCGACCAAGGAAATACGGACAGGCAAGCCATTGAAGTTGCAGACGCAATGTCTCTCAATCTTCCTGTACTTCCACCAGATATCAACGAGAGCGAAGAAGACTTTACCGTTATTACGCTTAAGGACGCAACGCCCGGAATACGGTTCGGGTTATCTGCAATTAAAAATGTTGGCCATAACGCAATTACTGCGATAATAGCAGAACGAAGTGTTCGAGGCCCGTACAAGGATTTGTTTGATATATTTAGAAGAATAAATGCGAAAGATTTTAATAAAAAATCGGTAGAAAGCTTAGCCCGTGCCGGTGCATTCGACTTCACCGCGGACCGCAATCACGTACTTGCGAACACCGATGCGCTCTTAGAATTTAATCGAGCATTACACCGTAAAACTGACGCAGGGCAAAAAAACCTATTTGCTTCAGGGAAAAGTATACCCCTTCCTGAACCACGCATTACCCTTACCCAAGGCGCTCCATCTACCCAAGAAGAACGCCTCGCATGGGAAAAGGAACTATTAGGCCTGTACGTATCCGAACATCCACTCCGCGACTTTCGCACTATTATAGAACGTATTGCCTCCCCTATTTCTACCGTTCTTGGAGGATCCGATGGGTCAAAAGCTCGTATTGCAGGAGTTATATCCCGAGTGAAAAAAATTATCACGAAAAGCGGACAACCAATGTTGTTTGTTGTGCTCGAAGACTTGTCTCATAGTATGGAAGTACTCGTATTTCCTAAAATGCTCGCGCAAAATGCTGACATATGGGCAGATGGCTCGCGCATTATTGTAGATGGCACGCTTTCAGATAAAGATGGTGAAACAAAGTTGCTTGCAAATGCTGTTAAACCACTTACAAAAGATACAGCCTCAGAAGAAAAAACAATCTATTCGGCCGGCAACAAACAAACCATGATTACTATTACTATTCCTGCCAGCATTGAACGGGAAAAGCTAGAACAACTAAAAAGCGTACTTAGCAGTCTACATAATACCGAAAACGCCGTTCCTGTTACTCTATCAATACGAAAAGGAGCCAGCGCTTCTACTATTGTTACTCCGTACCGAATTACAAGCGACGATAATAATATTGCAACTCTTGCGGAAATAGTAGGCCCCCAATCGGTTAGGTACATAACCGCAATATGACTTCTGTTCGTGTGAGCGTTCCCGGCAATAGCATTTTTCTTGTACTCCTTCTCCTCGTAGGAGGGTTCGTATTTTTCATCGTTACCACACTCTTTCCTCGAGCATCCATCGTGGTCCACCCTAAAACAAGTGAACGAAAACTTACAAAAGACATTATTCTCTCAGGTAAAACCACAACTCCAGATTACGTACGCTTCACGTTGCCCGCAACTATTCTAGAAGAAAGCCTGGAAGTGTCTGCAGTATTTGAAAATGCAGGCGGCACACCTACGCAAGATTTTTCTCGTGGCAGCATTACATTTACCAATACCCAAGACCAAGAACAGCGGCTACTTCCAAAAACACAAATGCGACACGTAGATTCCAATATTATTTTCTTAACTGATACTCCCGTAGCAATACCTGCAAACGGGAATATCACGGTATCTGTCACCGCAAAAGAGAAAGGCCCTACGGGCGATATTTCGCCAGGAAAATTTGTGATTGAAAAATTTTCGAAGGGCTTGCAAGAAGCTGTTCCCGCACAAAGTGAAACGGCATTTTCTGGTGGAGAATCATCAGATTCAGAAATATCGCAAGATGCAATAAATGCCGCACAAAAAAAAGTGCTAGAACAGGCAAAGAGCGATGCACTGGCAAAACTCACATCAAAAGCTGGGGGCGCTTCTATTAGACCTGACCTTATGCACGTAGAAGTACTATCACAACATGTTTCTGTATCACAAGGCAGCCGTGCACTAACATATACAGCGCAAGCAAACGTAAAAGCACGTGCGTTTGTAGTAAGCACACACGATATCATCAGCCTTATGACGCTCGCACTTCGCGGCCGCACTGCATTAGATGAAGAGTTCCTTTTATACGATGCATCTTCGTTCACTCTCGAAATTGCCCAAGCAGACTGGGTATCCGGGCAAGCAAGAGTATCCGCTTCTCTTACAGGAACATACGCAAAAAAAATCGGCTCAGGGGAACTCACAGCCGATAATTTGCCCGGACTTTCCGAAAAAGAAATCATCGAACACTTTGCAGCCTCTCCGAATGTTGGCTCCGTAGACGTGCATTTAAGTCCATTTTGGGTCAAAAGCGCTCCGTCCAAAAAGAATCAAATAGACGTGCGTGTTGAAAGTGCGAAGTAGCACTCGTCATCTGTGCTCATCTATGGTACGAATAGTGCTATGGAACAAGAACAAACAATCCCAGATCATCGCAGAATCGGGCAAGAGCTAGATCTTTTTACGTTCTCTGAACACGTAGGCTCTGGGCTTCCCCTCTTTACCCCAAAAGGTACTATTATTCGAAAACAGCTTGAGAGTTTTTTACGTTCTATTTTGGAGCCCTTAGGATACGAAGAAGTGTGGATTCCTCATATCACCAAGCCGGAACTGTATAAAACAAGTGGACATTGGGAAAAATTTAAAGACGATCTGTTTCATGTAAAGGGGCATAAAAATGACGACTTTGTTATTAAGCCGATGAACTGCCCTCACCATACGCAAATATACGCAAGTCGACCGCGCAGCTATCGGGATTTGCCTATGCGATATTCCGAAAACACTACCGTATACCGAGATGAGCAAGCAGGTGAACTATTAGGGTTAAACCGCGTTCGTTCTATTACTCAAGATGACGGGCATATTTTTTGTAGACCAGACCAACTGCAAGAAGAAATATCTCGCGTTCTTACGAGTATTTCAAAATTTTACAGCGCCTTTGACTTTGAACTTACGGCCCGACTTTCGCTCCGCGACCAAAAAACGCCGGAGAAATATTTAGGGTCCGATGAAATTTGGAACAATGCAGAACGTATACTCGAAGAAGCACTTACCGCAAACAACTTCCCAGCACCAGAAAAAGCAGAGGGTGAAGCAGCATTCTATGGTCCAAAAATAGATTTCACCGCAAAAGACAGCCTTGGGCGCACATGGCAACTAGCAACAGCACAATTAGATTTCAATGTGCCAGCCAGGTTCGAGCTTACATATACGGCAGAAGACGGGTCAAAACAACAGCCCGTTATGATCCACCGTGCAATCCTCGGTTCATATGAACGGTTTATTGCCGTACTTCTGGAGCATTACAACGGTAGTCTTCCCCTTTGGCTCTCGCCCGTTCAAGTAACACTCCTGCCCATACTAGATGAAGTACATGAATACGCAGATTCTATTGCAGTGGAGCTGAAAAAAGCTGGTATCCGAGTAACTGCCGACAAACGAAATGAAAGCATTGGCAAAAAAATAAAAGATGCATCTGACCAAAAAATCCCTGTGTTACTTATTATTGGGAAAAAAGAAGTGCTAGATGCCACCGTATCAATTCGTTCAAAATTATTTGGACCAGAACCGCTTAGTATTGCAGACGCAGTTTCGCAAATAGCAGAAAAAGCAAAACCGTAGTTCTCTCCCCCTGTTTACACCCCAATTTTCCAAACTCCTTTTTCACGAAATGCTGCGACAGTTTGTCGACGAGCCGCATTTAATAGCGCGGGAAGAGACTGTTTTTCCTGTCGCGCAAAATCAGCAAGGAGAATAATTTCCTTCCCCTCAAGATACGCAATTCTTTTGTGCAGAGACTCTAGAAGCCCGCGAGCAATAACACGTTCCATAATTTTATTTTTCATTGTGCTACGATCCTCACGAAACGCCTCATAATATATCTGTTTTTCTTTATCGCGAATAATAATACTAGGCAGACCCAATTGGAACAATTGATAGTTTATAATAACGCGACCAATTCGCCCATTTCCGTCAAGGAAAGGATGTACTGTTTCAAAGTCCACATGAAACTTTGCAACCTTATCCAGTGCATATAATTCAAGATCACTTCCATATGAAGCAAGTATTCCTCCAATCATTCTTTCTACATGCTCTGGAGCAGGCGCGATATGAGTACCCACGCGCACATACTCCCCCGCTTTTCGGAAGCGCCCTGCTATTACGTCATCAATTCCGCCGATTAACATTTGATGTAAAAACAGTACCATCTCTTTATCTAAGTCTCGCTTAATTGCGTTTACGCGAATATACTCGACAACTCGTGCTAAGTTTTTTGCCTCGAACACCTCTCTCAATGAGACGTCCCGAGACAGTTCTTGTTCTAAAAGAATTCGTTCAGTTTCTTTTAGGGTGAGAGTGGAGTTTTCAATTGCGTTTGAATTGTACACACTCTCTGCCACTTCCGCTTCGTCGATCATTGCTAGTAACGCCTCTTTTCCCTCACGAAGAGATCGAAAAGCCTGTTGCAGGCCCTGAATTCGTTCTCGTAACTGCCGTTGTATAGCCATAGAACAAGTATATCAAATTCACTGGTTATTGTCAATATCCCGTGAATTATATGCTATTTTGAGAGATATTCACGGTTTTTTGCCATTTTTAGAACTTTAATTCAATTTTTGGTGTGGGTGACGCACTGCTTGGAATAATTTTTTCAATTTGTTCCTGGAGTTGCTTATATTTTCCCGCAAGCAAAGAAAGCCGCGCGAGTTCAATATTTGCGTTTGCGAGTATTTTTACCCACGCATCTCTCCATTCCTGCAATGCTTCTTTTGAAATCTTTTCTACGCTACTTTTGGCACTTGTAAGGCTTTCGTTCAAGAGATTACTTTGTTGGATAACAATCTCAGGATCTTTGTTCGCATCCATCATTTCTTTTAATTTTTTTGTATCCTGTTCAACGTACTTCATGTAGTATTCAAACTTTTTGTTTTCGGTGTTGGCAAATGCAATTTCCGCCTTCCGTTTCCATACCGTGAAAAAGTATTCCGCCTGCGAACCAATATTTCCGTCACCAAAAGTTTCCTGAAGTGCGGATGGCACACTGCCTATTTTATCGAGGCGTACCTTTACTTCAAACACCCCTGTAAACACTCCAAGCAGAATCAAGATCAGAATGGCTAATAAAAGTAACTTAGACACATCTTCATTATATAGTTAGAATCTGTTTTATGAAATACGTTATTCTAGGCCCTACCGCTTCTGGCAAAACCGCGTATGCCATATCTCTTGCGAAACATGTACATGGCGCCGTTGTATCTGCAGATTCCAGGCAAGTATTTGCAGGCATGAATATTGGCACAGCTAAGCCTCGTGAGGCTTGGAGCAACGCTCCGCATGCGGTGGACGTACCCGATGTAATAGAGGGCGTCCCCCACTATTTACTCAACATAGCATCTGTATATACGCCATATACGCTCTCAGATTGGCTTCGTGATGCAAAAAAATGTATTGCACAAATAGTATCAAACGGGCAAATTCCCATTATAACGGGTGGAACTATGCTCTATATTGATGGCCTTGTGGACGGGTATGATATTCCGCAGATTGAACCAAACCAGGCACTTCGCGCTGAACTTGAAAAACTATCACCACAAGAATTATATAAAGAATTACTCGAAAAAGATCCAGAAACATCTACGTTTATTGAACCGCACAATTCCAGAAGAATCATTCGCGCTCTGGAAGTGATACACGCAACGGGCAAAAAGTTTTCTGATATTCGAAAGAAAAATAAAACAGATGCTGATTTTGAGATAATTGGCATATTTGAAAGCTTTGAAATACTTCGAGACCGCATATCGACACGAGCTGAAACGATGATTCATGAAGGCTTAGCGAACGAAATAGCTTATCTGCAAACTACATACCCGAATGCAAAACTTTTGCAAACAATGAACTACAAAGAAGATTGCGATATACATAAAATGGCTCAATCAAACATGCGCTACGCCCATCGCCAAATGTCGTGGTGGAAACGCAGAACAGATATTAGTTGGATTTGCGCGTAGCTTTTCGCAGCATCTCCATTACAATCTTCGGGTTTGCTTTGCCTTTTGTTTTTGCCATTACCTGCCCCATTAAAAATTGTAAACCTGCTTCTTTGCCAGTTTTAATACTTTCAACTACTTGAGTATTTTCAGAAATAACTTCTTGAACTATTTTTTCAAGTTCAACTGTATCACTTACCTGTGCCAATCCTAAATTCTGCATCACTGCATCTGGGTCGCCTCCTGTTCGTTGCATTTCAAGTAACATCGGCTTTACTGCATTGCTGTTTATTTTTCCCTGCTTCAGCAGTACTATTAACTCTGCAAAATTTTCCGGTGTAATGCGAATTTCTCGCCCTGCAGAAAACTCCTCTTCCCACATCAACCGAAATTCTTGCAGAAGAACTTTCGCCGCAAGCGTTGCAAGATGCGGTATATCGTTAGGCGCAATGTCGCTGCGCTCTTTATCGAGTTGTGCTATTTCCGAATACGTATCTTCAAAAAAATGGGCCAAGTCTGTGTTTTCGATCAAAAGCTCTGACTGAACAGGCGTTAATCCGTATTCTTTCATAAACCTCTCACGAGCCTCCCAGGGAAGTTCGGGTAATGCTTTTATAATGTTCTGCACATCAGCTTCTTCAAATACAAACGGGGGTATGTCTGCTTCCGGAAAATACCGATAGTCTGCAGCAGCCTCTTTTGTTCGCTGAGAAACCGTTTTTCCTGTTTTACTATTCCACCCGCGCGTTGCATGTTGAGGTATTTCTTTTTCTTCCCACATTGCACTTTGGCGTTCAATCTCGTATAACAGCGCTTTCTCTACAAATTTGAATGAATTTATATTTTTAATTTCTGTCTTCGGGTGAAGTGTTATTTCATCTTTCTTTTTTAGGGATATATTTGCATCACATCGCATTTGCCCGCTTTCCATATCAGCGTCAGAAATCCCAAGCGTTCGCATCACTCGTTGCAATTCTTGCAAAAATATCTTGGCTTCTTCTGGGGATGCAATATCCGGTTCCGTAACAATTTCCATAAGCGGAGTGCCAGCCCTGTTGTAGTCAATAAGTGTGCTTTTCTCGTGTGGAGTATGTATGTTCTTGGCAGCATCTTCCTCCAAATGAATTCTTGTAATGCCAATACTTCTTTCCTTACCGTCTACAATGATAGAAAAATGCCCTTGTAAACAAAACGGCTCCTCAAACTGAGTTATTTGATACCCCTTTGGCAAGTCTGGGTAAAAATAGCTTTTGCGGTCAAATTTCGCATGCTTCGCTAATTCACAGTTCAGTGCAGCCCCTGCCAGCTGGGTCCATTCTATTGCCTGCCTATTTGGCACGGGGAGCGTACCCGGGTACCCCAAACAAATTGGGCAAATAGCTGTATTAGGATTTGCGTCGCCAAGCACATTTTTGCATGCACAAAACATCTTACTCTTTGTTTTCAACTGGACGTGGATTTCAAGCCCGATAACGGGAATAAGCTTCATAAAAATAAGTATGGTACAAAATGGCGTATCATGCTAGTATGGCTTGTTTCCTATGAAATACGACGTCATTGTAATTGGAGGAGGCCCTGCTGGCATGATGGCTGCAGGCCGCGGCGCTGCCCGAGGGGCTCACGTTATACTGCTAGAAAAAAATGATACGCTGGGCAAAAAACTCCTTATTAGCGGAGGTGGTAGGTGCAATGTTACCAATAACCAGCCAGACAACAGGCTATTTTTAGAAAAGTTCCCGGAAAGTAATAAGTTTCTTTTTTCCGCATTTGCGAGGTGGAACGTACAAAGCACGCTCAGTTTTTTTCATGATAAAGACATGCCAACCAAAGTCGAGAATGAACTGCGCGTGTTTCCTGTAAGCAACTCTTCCAAATCCGTATGGGACGTGTTGCACAAATATATGGAGGACGGCAACGTGACTATTCAGAAAAATTCACCGGTTACAGGTTTTTTGCATGAAAATAATATAATTACGGGCGTTACACTGCAAAACGGCAAAACAATACAAGCGAAGGCTTTTATTCTTGCAACGGGTGGAAACTCGCATCCAGAAACAGGCTCAACTGGTGATGGGTTCTCTTGGGCTCGTGAACTAGGCCATCGCGTTGTTGATATTGAGCCTTCCCTTGTTCCCCTAGCACTGAATGATACGTGGGCTAAAAAACTCCAAGGCATTAGCCTAAAAGACATAAAACTTTCGCTCGTACAAAACGGCAAAAAACACGAAACAAGGACGGGAACTATTTTATTCACCCACTTTGGAGTCACTGGGCCTGCAATATTAAATATGAGCAATTCCGTTGGCGAACTGTTGCCATACGGCGATGTTTCAATTGTTTTAGATTTACTGCCTGCGTTAAATCACAAGGATATAGATATCGTTTTTCAAAATATATATTCTACTCAGGCAAAAAAGCGGGTTAAAAATATATCGAGCAATCTATTGCCATCTGCTGTACTGCGAGCTGTCAGTGAACTCGCGGGTATCGACGTGGAAATTCCGTGTAATAGTGTTTCGCGAGAGCAAAGAAAAGCACTCATACAACTTCTTAAAGCTCTACCCTTGCACATTTCTCATGTACTTGGATTAGATAAAGCAGTTATTACCAGCGGGGGTGTTGATTTAAAAGAAGTTGATTTTAAAACCATGCAATCAAAACTGTTTCCGAATCTATATCTTGTCGGAGACGTCTTAAACATCAACCGTCCCTCTGGTGGCTATAGCCTCCAATTATGTTGGACAACGGGGTTTATAGCGGGTGATAGCGTACTTTACACCCCATAGACTATCAGATAGGGTTTATACATACTTATGATTTTATCAGACCGCGACATTAAAATAGCATTGAAGAAAAAGGAAATTATCGTAACACCGAAACCAAACCTCACCGAACAGCTTGGCTCATCCAGCCTAGATTTACGCCTTGGGTATACATTTCGTTTTTTTAAACATCGAAAACAAGCGTTTGTCGACCCTTTCGATAAAAAAACTACAGAGGGCATGACCGATGAAATAACGATTAGCAAAAAAGAACCATATGTTATTCATCCCAATGAATTCGTACTAGCATCTACACTGGAGTGGGTTGAATGGGGCGATGCGTTAGCAGCTCGAGTTGAAGGACGAAGCAGCCTGGGGCGATTAGGGCTCGTAATCCACTCAACCGCTGGGCACATAGATGCCGGCTGGCGCGGTACGATTACACTAGAACTGCGCAATATTGGAATGGCACCAATATTGCTATACCCAAAGATGCGCATTTGTCAGCTTATTTTTGAGCCGCTCTCTTCCCCCGCCGAACAACCTTACACAGCAAAACCAGGCGCAAAATATCACAGTAAAGAAGGTACAACAGATTCTGCAATTTCAAACGAAAATCTATGACGCCATTTCACGTACAAAAATTATCCCCAGACGCAACGCTTCCTACAAAGGGCAATGCAACAGATGCCGGAATAGACATTTACACAAACGAGACACATACACTGCAGCCCGGTGAACGGCACATGTTTACAACAGGAATTGCATGCGCATTTCCAGATGGCTACGTAGGGTTATTATGGGACCGTTCTGGCTTAGGCTCAAAAGGAATACATCGTTTTGCAGGTGTTATAGATTCAGGATATCGCGGAGAATGGAAAGTGGTGTTATGCAACCTCACTTCTGAGCCATTTGAAATAAAATCGGGAGATAAAATCATTCAATGCATAGTTCAAAAATTTGAACAAAGCGAAATTTCTGAAGTTACAAATTTGGAGGAATCGGAACGCGGAGACAAAGGCTTCGGCAGCAGCGGACGATAGCGTTCTCCTCTCCTTACGGAAGTACAAATCTATTCCAACACCAGGTGTTGGAACTAGAGCAGCTTTTTTTGAACTACGCCCCAAATTTCTTCGTGTAGCTCCTCACGAGTTCTCTGCCTTCCATTTTTATCTACACTGTTAAATACAACCCACTTTTGTTCTTTTGCAAGCTTTAAGTAACTATTACGAATTGCGGTAAGCTTATCCTTCGTTTCGAAAAAGTCTTTCTTTTTCTTAGCAAGACGTTCTAATGAAACTTTTACAGGAGTATCGAGAAACAACACGATATCAGGACTTGGAAGTACGGGCGTCCCCTTAAAACATAGCCACGTAATCCACGCGAGCATTTTTTTACGTGCTGCGCCTGAAAGCCCGATTGTCTGATATGCCATCGTACTCGTTGCGAAGCGATCCGACACTACGACATCTTTCTTGCTGCCATGTAACACTATTTCCGTTAATTCTTCTTGCTTTGAAAAGAAATCCTGAATATATAACAACGCTTGTTCGCGCTTACTAAACGAAACTCTCCCACCCCCTCCAGCTCCCCCTCGGGCAGGGGGAGAGACTTTTTTGTTTAATAAAAACTTGTCGTATATCATTCTTCCTGTTGCCTTATCT
>JAQBWN010000022.1 GCA_027624555.1 bacterium
CGCAGGGTTCGTTTATACCGGCTATAAAGCCACACATTCACGTAAACGGAGAAGAATATGGTCCGGAAGAAAAATGGATTGAATATGGTGCAATGCAAGCATGCGGAGCGAAGGGGTACTCGGTAAAGCGCAGACCAAACCTTTCTACCTCAGATATCATCAAAAAAATTCAGTCAGAAGTATGATTATTGTAACAGGCGGAGCAGGGTTAATTGGAAGCGCTACGGTGTGGGCATTAAATCAGCGCGGTCGCGAAGATATTATTATTGTTGATGAAGTAGACCACGACGAGAAGGAGCACAACGTTGCGAATTTAAAATATGACCAAATGATTGGAATTGCTGATTTCCGAAAGCAATTACTTGCAGGGGAATTTGATAGTATGGGTATTGAAGCGATTATTCACTTGGGTGCATGCAGTTCAACCACTGAACAAAATTGGGATTACTTGCTGGATAATAACGTGGAATATACCAAAGATATGATTCGTTGGTGTCAGAGTAACAATGCTCGTTGTATATATGCATCTAGCGCGGCAACATATGGCAATGGAGAATTGGGGTATGACGACGACCATAAGCTTTTTGACTCACTTGCACCATTGAACCTGTATGGGAAATCAAAATTGCTTGTTGATATATGGGCTCGCGATGGTGGCTTTTTGGATAGCGCAGTTGGCCTTCGCTACTTTAACGTATTTGGTCCAAACGAATGGCATAAAGAAGCTATGATGAGTGTTGTAGCTAAAAAATACCCGGAAATTATTGCAGGCAAACCAATGACTCTTTTTAAATCATACGAAAAGGATTATACCGATGGCGGTCAAAAAAGAGACTTCGTATATGTGAAAGATGCCGTGCGAGCAACACTCTTTTTCTTAGATCATAAGGAATTTGGTGGTATATATAACGTAGGCACAGGTGTTGCGCGTACTTGGTTGGACGTTGCCCGTGCAATGTTTGCTGCATCTGATACACTTGAGAAAATAGAATTTATAGAAATGCCTACCAACTTGAAAAAGCAATACCAGTATTTCACACAAGCTAATGTAAAAAAGCTGGAAGCAACTGGCTTTGACATAGCAACGAACTATATGTTAGAAGATGCAATTACGGAATACGTACAAGAACATTTAGCCCCTCATCAACATTTAAAGTAACTTTACTATATACTATGGATATGAAAGGTATTATATTAGCTGGTGGTTCGGGTACGAGGTTGTATCCATTAACCCGTGCAGTGAGTAAGCAGTTATTGCCTGTTTACGATAAGCCGATGGTGTATTATCCGCTTTCCACACTTATGCTCGCGGGAATAAAGGAGATTTTGTTTATTTCTACGCCAAAGGATTTGCCAATATTTGAAGCACTCTTTGGCGATGGTTCTAGTCTAGGGATGCAGTTTAGTTACAAAGTGCAAGAAAAACCAAATGGTTTACCTGAGGCATTCATATTAGGTGAAGAATTTATTGGCGGCGATAGTGTTGCTATGATGTTGGGCGATAACATTTTATACGGAAGCGGATTGTCAGGAATATTGCAGGAAGCAAAAAATAAAGTAGAACAAGATGGTGGTCACATGATTTTTGGATACCACGTGCCAGACCCGGAGCGATCAGGAGTGGTTGAATTTGATGCAAATGGCGCTGTTGTTTCTATAGAGGAAAAACCTGAGAAGCCAAAATCTCATTACGCAATTCTGGGGTTATATTTTTTTGATAATAAGGTTGTTGAAATTGCAAAAGGGCTTGCACCCTCGGCACGCGGTGAGCTGGAGATGGTAGATTTGCACAAAGCTTATTTAGCATCTAGTAATTTATATGCCACGCAGTTACCAAGAGGTGTTGCATGGCTCGATGCGGGTTTGCATTCGTCTCTCTTGCAGGCAGGAAATTTTGTTCACATCATTGAACAGCGTCAGGGTCTCAAGATTGGGTGCATTGAAGAGGTGGCGTATAGAATGGGGTATATTACTGCGCAACAACTGAAAGAAATAGCACAGGGGTTGCTTAAGAGCGGATATGGGAATTACTTGCTCGAGGTTGCGAGTGAGTAGCATGTGTCTTTCCCCTCCGCACGAAGGATTTGACAATACATGTATAATAGAACATAATATACTCATATGAATTACTCCATCGTAGTACCTGCCAGAAACGAAGAAGGGTCTGTTCGTGCCCTATACGAAGCTACAAAGCGTATTTTTGATGCCATGGGTGGAACATGGGAATTGATTGTTATAGACGATGGAAGTACAGATTCTACGTATCAAATTGTGTCCGATATATCCGACAAAGATTCACATGTAAAAACAATTCGGTTTCGTCGAAGTTTTGGTCAAACAGCTGGGTGGTCTGCAGGATTTTCTGCCGCAACTGGGGATATTGTAATTGTCATGGATGCTGATTTACAAAATGATCCGGAAGATATACCGGCAATGATCAAGAAACTCGTAGACGAAAACTACGACGTTATTTCAGGGTGGAGAAAAGATAGAAAAGATGCAAGCATGTTAAAAATTGGGAGCAAGATTGGAAACTGGGTGCGAAGAAAAGTTACTGGAGAAAAAATTCATGATCAGGGTTGCAGTTTAAAGGTGTATCGCAAAGAAGCACTGGAAGACTTGGAGTTGTACGGGGAAATGCACCGGTATATTACGGCTCTTTTATTATGGAAAGGATTTCGAATTGGAGAAATGGAAGTACGGCATCATGCGCGCAAACACGGAATTACGAACTACACTATTAGAAAAAAATTAAAAGGTTTTTTGGATTTACTTATAGTTAAGTTTTGGATTCAGTATTCTGCTCGGCCTATGCACCTATTTGGTGCTATTGGAGTAATTTTTATTAGTGCAGGTTTTTTATTGGGAAGTACGCTCGGAACGCTCTGGCTGTTTCGTATTATTGGGCTTGCGGGAAGGACAACACCACTACTGGCGGTATTGCTTGTACTACTTGGGTTTCAGTTTTTGTTAGCTGGAGTACTCGCCGATATCGTGGCTCATACCTACTACGCACAGAAAAAGCCTTATTCAATTAGGGAGACAAGAGGGTTTTAACCCTTCGACTTCGCTCAGGGTAAACCCTATGAATTTATTGCTGATAAACAACGAATTTCCTCCAATTGGTGGAGGGGGCTCTACGGTCACCAAATATGCCATTCGTTATTTAGTACAGGCAGGACACAACGTAACTCTTCTGACATCTCGGTACGGTACCTTGCCTCACAGAGAAGTAATTGATGGGGCAACTGTTATTCGCATACCGGCGTTGCGCAGATATAAGGACTATAGTTCTATGTTAGAACTTGTAGTGTTTGGTTTTTCTGCACTTGCGTACTCTTTGTTTTTTACATTTAGGCACAAGACTGATTTTGTATTTGCTTTTTTTGCTGTGCCAGCAGGTTGGGTTGCATGGATTCTTTCTTATGTGAAAAATATTCCATACGGGGTGTATTTTGGGGGGTCCGATATTCCGGGTGCCAACCCTTCACGGTTTCGTCAGATATACCCTATTATTACCCCGTTGCTTAAAATGATATGGAAGCGTGCATCGTTTCGGTCTGTGTGTTCAGAGGATTTACAAGATATTGCAAAGCGTTTGGATCCCCAATCTGAATTTCATTATATTCCCAACGGAGTAGAGACTGATAGGTTTACACCAATACAAAGAGCGGAAAATCCAACAGTAAAAATAGTTTTTATTGGTCGCCTTATCCCGCGGAAGGGTTTTCATCGCGTAGTACGTGCGCTCCCGAAAGTACGAACGCTGGCAAAAGTTCCATTTTTAGTCGAGGTTGTGGGCACGGGAGCTCACCGTGCAGAACTGGACGCCCTGGCTGAGCAATTGGGGGTTAGCCAATTTGTTTCTTATATTGGCATGGTCCCCTATGACCAGTTAGAAAAGTCTTATCAGTATGCAGATATTTTTGTGCTTACTTCGCTATCTGAAGGTATGCCGTCTGTTATTCTGGAAGCGATGGCAGCTGGGTTGCCGATTATTGCAAGTAACGTAGGGGGGAATAACGAAATTGTGCATGAAGGCGAAAACGGTTTTCTCATTATGGGAGATGATATAGATCTGTTAGCCGATAAGATGGCACTGCTTATTAACGATAGTGCGCTTCGGAAATCTATGGGCATAAAAAGCAGAGAATATGCCCTGCAATACGATTGGAAACATATCATGAGGAGGTATAATGAGTTAATAGAACGATATGGGAAACCCTAACGCAACGTCAGCCCTCACCCCAACCCTCTCCCCCCATGGGGAGAGTGGGTCGCGTGAATATTTCTTGGGGAAAAAAGTCTTAATCACCGGTGGTGCTGGCTTCTTGGGCAGTAGTCTTGCACAGGCGCTTATTCCACTCGGCGCAGAAGTTACCATTCTGGATGCGATGTTGCCACTATATGGCGGAAATTTGTTTAATCTAGAATCAATAAAAGAAAAAATACAGTTTGTTCAAGGGGATATTCGCGACCAAAAACTTATGGATACCCTAGTTGTTGGAAAAGATATTATTTACAACTTTGCGGCACAAGTAAGTTATATAGATTCAAAAGATCAGCCGTTTCTAGATTTAGATATTAATGGAAAGGGGCATCTTACGGTGCTTGAAGCAGTGCGGCAATACGCTCCGCATGCACGTATTTTATTTTCATCGTCTCGTATGGTGTATGGCAAAATAACAACTACCCCCGTTTCGGAAAATCATCCCACTGATCCACTTTCTTTGTACGGTATTCATAAGTTACTTGCTGAAAAATATTATCGATACTATACGCATACATTTGGCATGGACACCGTTTCTATACGTATTCCAAATCCGTACGGCTCTCGTCAGCAAATGAAACATAACAAATATTCCATCGTTGGGTGGTTTGTGCGCCAGGCAATGGAACATAAAAGCATTACTATTTTCGGGGACGGGAGCCAAGAGCGCGATTATTTATACGTGGATGACATTGTAGATGCATTCTTAGAGCTTACAGAGAAGGGTGTATCTGGCGAAGTGTATAACATCGGCACGCAAGAGCGAGTGACGTTTGGTGGCATGGTAGATGCGGTAATTGCGGAAGTTGGAAGTGGAAATAAAATAAACATTCCCTGGCCTGAAAGCTATGAAAAAAATGAGACCGGAAACTATGTTGCGGATACTAAAAAAATAGAAAAAATTACGAGCTGGAAACCATCAATTTCCTTACAAGAGGGAATAAAACGCATGGTCGCGTATTATAAAGAAAACAAAGAGCATTATTGGTAAAGATTTGACAAGTATCTACTACTTGTGCTATATAAAGCATAGTATTGTTCTCTTTGTTTCAAATAGCGCCCCCCCCCGACAAGCAACCATCCCAGGACGCTTGTCTTTCAACCCCCTGTCCTTGCTTAGGAGTTCCCGCATGTTAGTACTTAGTCGAAAGAGAGACGAGAAAATCGTCATTGGCGATTCGATCACCATTACGGTGATTGAAATCCGCGGCGACAAGGTTCGCCTAGGAATTGAAGCACCGCGCCATGTGGCCGTGCATCGCCAAGAAGTGTATGAAGCGGTCCAGCGTGAAAACGCTGGCAACAAGCCAAAATAGTGCTTCAGCAAAAAACGGAACCCAAAGCCGACCCAAGATTACTTGGATCGGCTTTTTTATTTTGCCTTTGCAAAATAACCCCGCATAGCTCTATGAGCGACGTGGGGTCTATCTATCTGCTTTTGTTACCAGCCACGTTTGTACAAGATTTATTTCTTTATTATTTTTTTGTAGGTAAAAAATGCTTTTTGATTCATCGCCAAACACCAGGTGTCCAGGTGCTTTTGCGTCGTCTATAGGTTGTGAAATAGGGTGGTCTCGGGTATCAATTTCAGAAAACAGCAAGGCGCCATTTGATTCGTATAAAATATGCAAACTATCTGGAAACCACCTGGCGTTTGTGATCGGCTGTGTAAGGCGAGTGATAAGATGCAACTCTTTTAAGGGTGTGCTAAACAGACGTTCATTTTCAACGTTATATATAGATAGTTCTGTGGGCGATGTTTGCACGAGGAGCAATTGCCCATCAGGTGACCAGGACATATCTTCTGTAAGTGTAGATATGGTTGTGTAGTCGCCATTTGATGCGCGAATTGCCAGTTCCCCATCCACGAAAAGCAGAGCTAATAATCCGTCTCCTGTTGCGGTTATTTTTTTGATTGCTTTCGCAGTGTCTTTAACGAGAGTGCGGGTATCTTTCGAACGCAGTTGCATTTCACCAAGTTTACTTTCAAATGTTTGGTAGTAGAGTGTTCGACTTGCAATGGTAAAGATATTTACTTCTTTGCTAATAATTTCTATGTTTTCAGTCGTTGTTGTGTATTCAACAAGGGAACGATTTTTGTCTAATGCATAGATTGCATTTGCGGCTATTGGGCTCCAATGAATTGATGTAAACCCTGTTAAATTCTTACTAGGAACTTTTGTTAGTGACCCATTTGTTACACTAAATAATTGGTATGAATTCTTTGGAAACGTCACGAGTATGTGAGAACTATCTGGTGACCAAGAAATTGCGGTAGGGCGGCTAAATAGTTTTTCTTCTGGAATCACCATAAGGCCAGTATCATCATATACGGCGAGCGTATTTTTAATTGTTGTGACTGCTATAAGCAGATTATTTGGCGAGGATTCAAATTGTGCGATATTTGTTGCAAGAATAGTTGTATCAAATGCGGATGGGAGCAAATGGACGGAACGAATATCGGTTGCCTGTGTGGGCTTTACCTCCAATTGTTTTTTCCATGACGTGTATCCGTCTTTCATAATTTCTACGCTTACGGTACCTGGGTCAATATTGGGTATAGAGCGCGGTAGTGTGCCAAGCGGTATGTTGTTTATTGCAACCTGTGCTCCATTTGGCGAAGCGTCAGCAAGAATAACTCCAACGGAACGGGGAATAGGAGAAGACGTTTGAGGTCGGTATCCGATTGCATACAATATGACAAGTGGTGCGATAATGACAAACGCAGTGTATGAAATAAAGAGCAACGATTTCCGTATGTAGATATGCATACCGCAATTGTACCTCAATTGAAACTTCTCACCATATCTTGTATTCTCCTTGATATGCATCTAACTATTCAAGAGTCGGGCGTCTTATCTGGGGAAATACCCGTCTATGGTTCCAAAAATGCGTCATTACCCCTCCTGGCAGCATCTTTATTAACCTCAGAAGAAGTAATTCTTCATAATATTCCAGCAATTCGTGACTTGTTCAGTATGAAAGAAATTATGACATCTCTTGGTGCAACTGTTGTGCGAGACGGAAACACGGTGAGTATTACGGCAACAACTGTGGGTACATCTAAAATCTCTGAAGATACAGTTGGGGCGCTGCGTGGTTCTATTTTACTTTTGGGCGCTCTCTTGGGTAGAAATCGTACAGTGACGTTGCCTCTGCCCGGAGGAGATATTATTGGTGCTCGTCCTATTGATGCGCACATGGACGGTTTCGCTCAGTTGGGGGCTCATATAACTTCAAGAGCAGACGAGGTTTCTATTGATGGAAAAGACATGAAAGCAGGAACGGTAGTACTCAAAGAATTTTCCGTAACAGCAACGGAAAACATTTTGTTGGTTGCATCTACACTTCCAGGAACAACGGTTATCCATATAGCGGCAGCAGAGCCTCATGTTGTTGCATTGTGTGATCTTCTTCGCGCAATGGGTGCAACTATTACGGGCGATGGGACTCACACTATTACTATTGAAGGAAACGAGCATCTTCATGGTGCAGAAGTTACTAATATTCCAGACATGCTTGAAGCTGGTTTTTTTATATTGCTTGCCGCGGCTACGCATTCCAAGCTTACTGTGACGAATGTTCCTGTTGATCATTTATTATTATTCTTTAAAAAGTGCAAAGAAATTGGGATCAGGTATGAAATTTCTGGAACAAATGTAACCGTGCACCCAAGCGAACTTAGGCCCTTTAAAATGCAGGTACTTCCATACCCCGGTATACCCACAGATTTGCAAGCACCATTTGCAGTTATTGCAACGCAAGCAAGTGGAAGTAGTTTAATTCATGACCCGATGTATGAAGGGCGATTTAAACATATTTTTGAATTAGAAAAAATGGGGGCTAAGGCTGTGGTGTGCGATCCGCATAGAGTGTTAATTACAGGACCAACCGCGCTTTCCGGCAAGCGGATTCCAAGTCTTGATTTGCGTTCCGGTGCAACGCTCATTATTGCCGGGCTTATTGCCAAAGGAGAAACCATTATCGACCAAGCAGAACTCATAGGGCGTGGATATGCAGACATTGTACCTCGCTTACAAGCAATTGGAGCAAACATTGAACAACACGAATAATGGCTCTTACGCGGAAAATTGCAATTGATTTGGGCACTACAAATACTCTTATGTATGTGCCAGGGAAAGGAATTGTGCTTAATGAGCCGTCTATTGTTGCGGTTTCGCAACAAGACAACGCCGTGCTGGCAGTAGGGAACGAGGCATATGCGATGATTGGGCGAACTCCGGAAGGAATAGTGGTACACAGGCCCTTGCGAGATGGTGTGATTGCAGATTATCGAGTAACGGAGGCAATGCTTCGGTATCTATTGAAAAAAACAGGTGCTTCCGTTCGTTTCTTGCGCCCAGAAGTTTTAGTATCTGTCCCGGCTGGTATTACTAGTACAGAACGAAGAGCTGTAGTAGACGCAACAATGTCTGCGGGCGCCAAAGAAGCATACTTAATTAAAGAACCCGTTGCGGCAGCAATAGGAGCAAGTATTCCTATCGGAGAAAGTTCCGGACATATGATTGTTGATATTGGCGGAGGCACTACAGAAGTCGCTGTTATTTCGCTCGGTGGGATAGTAGTTGCTCATTCTGTGCGGGTAGGCGGAAATGTATTTGACCACGCAATAGCGGAACATATTAAAAAACGATACGGAATTGTTATAGGAGAGAAGACGTCCGAGTATGTAAAGAAAGAGATAGGGTCTGCAGTACAAGATGACCAAATAGATCCACTTAGTATTCGTGGAAGAGACCTCGCAAGCGGACTGCCCAAAGAATTGGTAGTATCTTCGTTTGAGGTAACAGAAGCATTAAAAGATCCACTTCTTGAAGTATTACAGGCAATACGGCATGTATTACAAGATACGCCGCCGGAATTGGCAGCAGACATTATAGATAAGGGGATAGTGGTAAGTGGCGGTGGAGCAATGCTAAAAAATATTGATCAGCTCATTTCGAGATCTATGCAGGTGCCGTGCTATATAGCAGATGATCCTCTTGTGTGTGTAGTAAAAGGCGCTGGCGCAGCACTGGAAAATCTGGATGCGTATAAGAGAAGTATATTGCTGACGAAGTAGAGATTTGCGCTCCCTTCTCCCCAATTGGGGAGAAGGTGACATGAGCGAAGCGAATGACGGATGGGGGCAGACTATACAGCATGCCGCCTAACCTGCCCTCACCCTCCCGCCTGCGGGCGAGGAGCCCTCTCCCCAATTGGGGAGAGGGGAACTGCTAACGCAATTAGTATCCCCACAATCGTCACAATCGAAATCGCAAGCCCCACCCACATTCCTGGCGGTATGTATGAAAACGTAACGGCAGTATCGCCCGCTTCGAGTTCTGTTGCAGGACGATTTGCGATTTCTTTTGCTGGCATACCATTTACATGCCAGCCTTTTGCGTAATTAGCATTCAACGACACGCTTGTTTTTTGGGTAGTAGAAATATGTGCTATGACTTTATTTGGACTCCAATCTAGTAACTTGAACGTAGCTGCTTTATCATCCGAAAACTCTAAAATATTTATATTGCTTTCATCTGTAATTATTTTTACGCCGCGCTCCGGGCTAAGCACAGAGCAATATGACATAGTTCCGTACCCTGCAAGCGTTGCTTCATATGCTCGTGTGTAGTCTATCTCATTGTGTCGTATTTTATAATCAAACGGACTGTACGCAATAGGATATGGTGCTTGTGGAATTACTTTTTGTACACGAGGTAAAACAAATGCTTGTGACGCAAGTGGATACGCAAGGCTCATAATGTCAACGGCAGCAAGCGCACAAAGCACAAACGCAAGAATATACATGATTCGAGATTTTTTTTGAATACTATGAATTCCGTACCCAGCGAGCAGTGAAATAGGAATAACGGCAAGTAGGACAACGCGTGAAATGTTGGACCGTGGAATAAATGAAGCTTGGTCGAAAAAAGGCTTTAGGTATGGTCCAAGTGATGAAACGAGCGTTGTGGTTATAGCACAGAATAGTAAAGCTTTTGTAATACGATTCTTTTTTGTTGCATATGCTCCAATGCAAGCAAGCACAAGAATAACAGGACCTATATATGCGCCATATTCATGCCAACCCCCACCTTGATTTGCAATCACATCCTCTGCCCCATGTAAGATTCTGCCCAAAAAAATATCATCAAGGTTCAACAGTGTAAATGCAGAACTAGCGTATGCTTTGTCCTGAAATTGCTGTAGCCACAATGCAGCAGGTACAAGTTTTATAGACGCTAGTCCAAGTGCCAATATGCCGGCAATGCAAGTTACTTTTAATGCATGTATTTTTTGTCTCACTAAAAACGGTAATATAATAAAAACACCAGTCATATACATGAGGAGGTATATTCCGCCCTGAAAAAACATTAGCGCAAGCAGAATTGCAATAATGATTGTTGCTTGTGTTCTTGCTTTACCTGCATGTAGATATGCGCTATACCAAAAATATAATACCCAAGGGATATACATTGCTGCGAGTATATTTGGGTGGCCTTCAACTATTTCTATTAGATTTACAGTTCCAAGAGACATGGGTAGAGACGCTATAAGTCCGCCTAATACTCCGATGCCTAACTTTCGTGCAAGATGAAGCATGCCGAGCGCTCCAATGGCTGTTGAAGCAAATATGGAAAGGCGCAACCCGTTTGGTGTTCCAAAAACAAGTTCCATTAAAAAGAGGGGAGATAAAGCGGGAAATTCAGGGTCGCCCAGTGCAGATGTGCCCCCGCATGTATATGGGTTCCAGAGAGGGAATTGCTTGTGTTGTACAATAGAATCTCGGATATTCGTATGCATAGAAAAGTAGTAATCCCAATCAGAGATTCCTAAATCTCCATAAGAAAACCAAAAAGGAAGCAGGGCAAGAGGAGTAGTGACTAGTATAAATATAGACGCAGCGTGCCAGCGGTATTTAGGAATTCGTGTTATAAGAATTGCCCCTAGTGCAAAAATAATTCCCGCTAGTATTCCTTGCAAAGTCTCAAAGGGGAATTGCATATATGGTACTTACAAATATTTTTTCGTCTTTTCCGGCAGCCTTAAAATCTTTTATTTTAATCCAGCTTGATGGAATTTGCTTGAAGACGTTATTGCTATTAGTTACCACTATTGTTTGCAAATGATTGTTTGCAAGCCATTCTTCTTCCATTTCACTAGTTGGATGATCCTCATCTGGAAAATATTTTGCATCGGGGTCGTGATACAGCCGAGCTGGTAAGTATGCTTGGTCAAAACCAATAGGGCCCGGTAAATCGCGAGCATATCGTGCTGCACGGTACGTTACGGAATCGAGTGCTGTATTTGCGTTATATCGGTCTATTTCTGCATTAATACTCTTTGAAAGAAAAACAGCGACAATGAAAAAAGGAAGCGTAGAAAGCGCAACCGTGCTTATGACTACTGTTTTTTTCTTGACCGGTACTTGTGATACTAGTGCTGTTGCAATCATGAGAATTATAATCGGGTATGATTGCTGGTAGTGTTTTGGAAAAGGATGAAACCAGGTTGCAATTAATAATTGCGATATAAGTACAATAAAAACAACGAGCCCCTTCCATTTAGTTTCTATGAGAAAGAGAGGAATACTAGCAAGTATCCATGCGGCAGTAATGATAGGTAGTATCCCTGCAACAAATACGTGCATATACACTGCTGCAAGTACTAGAGATAGCCACACAACACTAGTGGCTAATGCGACATATTTTATATATATGCTGTTCTTGTATATTTTAAGCAGCGCGTACCATGCAGCGAGAAGTACTGCGGAAGAAATAAATATAGGCTTATCTATCGCTATCCTCTCAAGGCTATTCCACGATGGCTTCCACATTGAGCCAATAATTCCCCATGACGCTCCAACAGAATCCTGAAATGCCAAAAATGAATCTACGATTTGTAGCCTGTCACCCTCAAAATATTCAGTGTATAGAGGGTGGCCATATGTAAGCGTGTTGTGTGTGAAAAATGGCAATACAATGCAGAGGGCTGGTATGTACATGAGCATTAATCGCTTAATAGATTTTCCTACATATACTTCATATATTAGAGAGCACACTCCAA
>JAQBWN010000023.1 GCA_027624555.1 bacterium
GTTCCGCTTCGTGGTACCCATGTACCGTAGTCAGCCCAGGTGCCAGTGCTTACTGCGTAGTTGGAGGCGCTAACGTCCAGTGTTCCTGCTTGAATATTAAGGGCATTACTAACAGTGAGTGCGCTTCCGAGTGTATATGTACCAGTGGTGGTTGATGTGGTGAGGACGTTATGTGCGCCGTTGTAGAGTTCTGTGATGTCGGTAGATGATAGAGCGCGGTTGTAGATGCGGACGTCGTCGATGAGGCCATTCAGATAGTGGTCACTTGTTCCTGTATAAAACCTACCAAAATTAAGCACTGAGGAGACAATTGAAGTTGGGGAATCTCCTGTTGCGGTTTGTAATACTCCATCAAAATAGAACCATACTGTAGTGCCATCGGACACTAAGACTAAATGTCTCCAGTTGAAATCCAATGATTGCGACGTTGCATCCTGTAAAATATAGAAACCAGCGGTTGTATGTGTAAATATAGACCATTGGTCTGTAGTATCACGAAAACTTATATTCCACCCGTTAGAGGCAACCGTCGATCCACTAACAATCCCATCAAATCCACCATCTGCATTGCGTTTTGCCCAGACGCTCACTGAAAATGCTTTGGTAAAATCTACCCCTACTGGAAGAGATTGCGTAACCACATAATCATCCGTCCCATCAAAATCCAGCGAATACGGATTTGTGAAGTCCATCTTCGGAGCACCGGCAACCCAGGTAGGGCCGTTGGTTAATGTGCCGGTGTTGGAGTTGCCTGAGGAGTCTGCTGCAGATGTGCCAGTTCCTTCGTCTAATTTCCAGTAACCAACTAAGCCACGTTTGAGGTTATCTCCGATGTCGAGGTTGTAGAGGGTGCTGCTTGCGTTGAGGGTTTGATTTGAAGCGCTGTCTACGGTGATGCGGCTACTGTTAGTGGTGAGAGTTCCTGCGGTTTGGTTAAGTGTTCCTGCGTAGATGTTGTAGTTACTCGTACTGGTGTTGAGAGTTCCGTTTGATTGAGTGAGACTGTTTGTTGCGTACAGGTCTTGGGTAAGTGTCCATCCTCCGCCTGATCCTGATATTGTTGTGTTGTAGAAGTCTTGGTTACCACTTTGTAGTGTCTTTCCTGTTGCTGTTCCGTCGAATGTAACGGTGCCTGCTCTCTTAGTGAAGACTCCACCATAGTTATACCAACTGCCAGCATTTGTTATGGCGTAGTTACTTGCAGATACGTCTACTCCACCACTTGCTAATGTAAAGTCTCCGTTGATGTCGAGTGCGCTGTTTAAGGTGTAGGTTGCGGTTGCGCTTGCTGGCTGTGTTCCTGCTGCGAGGGAGGAGACTTCGGATGCAGTAAGTGCGCGGTTGTAGATGCGGACGTCGTCGAGGGAGCCGTCGAAACGCTCGGTACCTGGGCTTCCCTCACCTATTCTAAGGCCTAGTGTTGGCGATGCAGGCACATGGGCGTGGGCAAAACTCCCTACCTCAACACCATCTGCATACAACTTCATTACATTTGTTCCTCTATCTAGCGTGACGACTGCATGCACCCACGTATTTACTACTGGTACATACGTTGAAGAATTGGTTTGCCAAGTACTACCATCTCCCGTGCCTCCCGATAAATACCTCGTGGTTGCCTGCAACCCGATATGCCCCTGAGACTTGCCTGCACTATCATGGTAGACTAGACCACGCCAACCGCTCTGAGCTGTATCCTGTTTGAACCAAACGCTATAAGAGAAACTATTACCAGCTCCAAATGTCAAACTATTATTATTTCCACCATCCACATAATCATCCACGCCATCAAAATCCAAAGCATACGGATTGGTGAAGCTGATACTGTTCGTCGGATCGGCGCTCCACGTGGGGCCGTTCGTTAACGTGCCGCTGTTACCGTGGCCGGAGGAGTCTGCGGCGGAAGTTCCGGCGCCTTCGTCAAGTTTCCAATAGCCGACTAAGCCGTCGTTGATATTTAAGTTGTAATAGCTGTTTCCTGCTTTTAATCCTGTTTGATTACTAGTACCGGTGTACATGACGGTTCCTGAGTCGGTGTCGTTGGTGAAATTGGTGAGGGTTTGGGAACCGTTGAGTTTCAGAGTTCCGCTGTTACTGAATGTACCGGAATCGTTGATAGTAAGATCGTAACTAGACAAGTCTAGTATAGCGCTTGAGTTGATGGTTACGCTGGCTAGCGATTCATTCGCTGTAAGAATTGGTTTGTTGGAAGTATTTGCGATAACTACATGAGAGTATGGGTCAGGCACTGCGCCAGTATCCCAATTCGTAGCAATTGCGTAATCAGTGCTCGTGGTACCAGCCCATGTAACGGTGGTATGGGTGCCGGCTGCGAGAGCAGTTATTTCTGTTGCGGAGAGTGCGCGGGAGTAGATGCGGAAGTCGTCGATGAGGCCGTCGAAGTACTGACCGCTATACTCTCCAGGACGCCCAATCGTAAACGTAGATGCCGCCCCAGGATTTATACTTGTCGTTCCAGATGCGTCCTGTGTGCCATTGAGATATATTTTGTAATTCCACGCTCCGGTCGAACCTGACCTGACCACAGCGCCGTGATACCATTGATTCAGTGACAACGTAGTCGCCCCTTGCGGTCTTAAATATGGAGCGCCGCCGCCCCATAACATACCTAAACTACCGTTCGAATTTACTTCCATATGAAAATTGATGACAGCACCTGCGGAATTAGCGTCACTGCCTATCGACTGGTGAGAAGTCACATTGCGTGGATTAAACCATCCTGTAAACGTCACTTCATCTGTTGCCGCGATGACTTGCGTCGGAATATGGTCATCCACTCCATCAAAATCTAGCGCATACGGATTGGTGAATGCGGTAGTAGGAACAGTTGCGCTCCAAGTGGGGCCGTTAGTGAGAGTTCCGGTGTTGCCGTTGCCTGAGGAGTCTGCGGCGGAAGTTCCGGCGCCTTCGTCAAATTTCCAATACCCAACGAGACTTGATGCTGCATGAGCGCTGTGTGGGGATAGAAGTAAAAAAAATGAAACAGCGAAGAAGGTCAGTATAAATCGAAAAACAGGACGGAATTCCATACCTACTAGTGTAGCATTAAATGAAGAAAAGATTGTGCACAGGGAGTGCCGCGAAATGCGGCATATTGACTTTCTGAAATCAGCACCCTATACTACAAGTACAAGAATACAAGCTTTTGTGGATCTGAAACGCAGAAAACCCTTACGGGTACGGCTCTACTGCGGGGCGTCAGTAGTCTCTCTTTGAGAGTAACGAAAGCGCTACGATGGGGGTCTGCCGTCCTCCCAGTTCCACAATGGCTTGTATTTTTTAAGATAATTTCCTTTTCGGCGTACATCTCGAAAACGAAATGCGGTTACAATATTCATCTCTTCTTTTGCAATCTCCAAAGAGCAGAAATATGTTGATGAAATGGACTTTCCCTCAAAATCTTTTGTTAAAAAGGTTTTTATGAATGCGAGTTCCCCCCTTCTTCCGTCTAGGTTTTCGAAGATAGTATCTGGTTGATTTATGATTTCGATTATATTTAAAAGAATTGCATCATATTCTTGGGCTTGGCGTTTGTCAAAAATGTGCTTGAGCGTATAGGTGCTTACATAAACTCGTTTGGCGTCAAAGTCAGTCCAGTATTTTTGGATACTGGTTACAGAGGCTTTTGCAAGATGAGCAACTAAAACCCTCTCGTATTTTACTGGCCCTCTTTCTGGAGTGCCGTGTATATACATTGCATGTAAGTCCAAAAGCTTATTTTGCTCTGCTGTTTTCTCGTAACTTGCCTCCTTTGCCATATTGCTATTATACCACAACGTACAAAAACAGAATGAAGAAACAATTGTGCACATGAGAAACAAACGAGCATTTGCCATACAGAGCGCACCGGCGTAGTGTAGATATGATATGCATATATTTACCAAAACCAATGTAATTTTACTTGTTCTTTTAGTTGTTGTAGTGGGGGGTGTCGCGTACGCACGCACCAAAAATATTAGTCCGAGAGATATGCTGCAAGCACTTTGGAATAGAGAAGAAAAGCCGGCTAAAAAAGACCCGAATGCCACGCCACCGGAATTTGGGATAGTAGAAACCGTGGAAGACGCTATTACCCTCGTCCTTGATACAGGGCAACGAATACGATATGTCGGGGTGCGGTCTCCAAACGTATCTGACACTGTCCAGTGCTTTGGAAGAGAAGCGGTACAAGCGAATGAATCAATAATCGGAAAAAAGGTTCGTATGGAAACAGAACCACTCCTCAACAAAACGTCTGACGGCGCATTTGCGAGGTATGTGTATTTGCAATTAACGCCAGAGGAAATTTCGCAATCGCAGGCCCAACCTCCCGCTCCAGAAACTTCTGAATCACCGTCCCCAACTGTTACCCCAGACATTCCAAAAGAAATTTTTATTAACGAACGAATTCTTGAAGGCGGATTCGCATTCCCAGTAGTATCGCCTCAAACAAAATACGGCGAACGGATGCTCTCTGCGGCAAAATTCGCAAGCTCTACGCAAAAAGGGCTCTGGGGGAAATGTAAAGTAACAAACGAAAACAACCAATTACAAACAGAAGCAGATACCCAGTGTTTGATAAAAGGAAAAGTAACTGCCGACTTACAAAAAATATATCGCACGCCAGAATGTTCTGCGTACAAAGAAACAACCGTACTTTCGTCCCAAGGCGGCAAATGGTTTTGTGCAGAAGATAACGCGACTGATGCTGGGTTTACGAAAGGGTCGGATTGTAAGTAGGGTCTCTCCCTGCGTTTGACCTTTTACCCCCTGTTTGATACACTATTAGCCATGAAACAAAGCCAGTACGAAATCACGTATTTACTAGACCCGAAGCTCTCCGAAGAAGACCGCGGGACACTAGATACTTCTATAGATGAACTCGTTGCAAAACACGGAGGTTCCGTAGCGCCGTCTGCCCCTACGCTCCGCAAAAAGTTGGCATACGACATTAAACGCAACAATAGTGCCTTTCTTCGGGTTGTAAATATTGAACTTGACCCGGCAAAAATAGCAGCTATTAAAGACGTTATGAAACGAGAAGTAAAAATGCTTCGATTTACTATTTTGGCAACTACACAAAGAAAACGTATTACACAAGAAATTTTCGACAAATACGGCAAAAAATCAGACAAAGACAGGTCTGGCAAATCTGATCACAGAAAGCCAATAACTCCAGCAGCACCTCAAAAAGAAGCAACAATGCAAGAGGTAGAAAAGGGCATTGAAGAAGCATTAACGCAGGAAGTACTGTAACCCTATGGATTTAAATAAAGTCATGATTATAGGGCGATTAACCCGCGATCCCGAGGCTCGGACGACTCCGCAGGGAACTCCTATTACGAGTTTCTCTATTGCAACAGGGCGAGTATGGAAAGATCAAAATGGCGTACAACAAGAAAAAACAGAATTTCATAACGTGGTAGCATGGAGACGCCTTGCCGAAATAACCGCACAATATTTGGCAAAAGGACGACAAATATACATTGAAGGATATTTACAAACACAAAGCTGGGACGATAAAACATCTGGCCAAAAGCGATACCGAACAGAAATAGTTGCAGAAAATATGATTATGCTTGGAAATAAAGGAGAAAACCCAGTTAAAACGCTCGCTCCGCAGGGCGAGGCACAGCACCCTTCGACAAGCTCAGGGTTGGTCAATAATGCCCAGGAAATTGCGGCACCTAGCAACGTAACAGACGAGGAAATTAGAATTGAAGATATACCTTTTTAACCCCCTATGATGCAAAAACAACAGCGAAAATACCCTACAGAATGTATATTGTGCACAGAAAAGCTCAGTGAAATTCCTATGCAAGATACACAATTGCTGCGCAAATTTATGAGCGGGCAAAACAAAATCCTCCCTCGCCGAAAAACAGGAGCATGTGCTAAACACCAAAGAAGCGTTGCACGAGAAATCAAGCGCGGACGAGACATGGGCGTGCTCAGGTTTCGAGGACAGTAGGCGAGCTTCTTTAGCTTTTTTGCCCAGCTTCGTTAGCTTACGGAACGACCGTCGTAAAGAAAGCTAATGAAGCTCTGTTTTGTGCTATCATAAACCTACTATGAATAAAATCATTATTATTAGTATATGTATTATCGCCCTTGGCACTTTATATTATTTTTCAACTACAAAACCTATGACGCCAGAACCAAGTCCTTCACCAACGCCAAGTTTAACCCCTACACCCTCCCAAACTCCGAGCCCGTCTCCTGTTGCCGTAACCAATGAAAAAACGGTTACCTTTAAAACAACCAAAGGTGATATTACGCTTGAGTTGTTTACTGATAAGATGCCGATCACTACAGGCAATTTTATAAAATTAGCAAAAGAAGGGTATTACACGAGTACAAAGTTTCATCGAGTGATTGCGAACTTTATGATCCAGGGCGGAGACCCTAAGGGCGATGGAACGGGCGGACCAGGATACAACATTCAAGATGAGTTTGTATCAGGGCTTTCTAATGTGCGCGGCACAATTTCTATGGCAAATACCGGTGCTCCAAATTCTGGTGGTAGCCAGTTCTTTATAAACCTGGTTGATAATACGGGTCTTGATTTTGATAAGCCGCCAATGACGAGCAGTCATCCAGTATTCGGAAAAGTAGTTGCAGGTATGGACATAGTAGATGCGATAGCAGGAGTGCCTACGGGAATGAATGATTTGCCAGTTGAGGAGATTACCATAAACGCCGTAGAGCTTCGTTAGCTTCTTTACGAGCTTCGTTAGCTTATAGCTGCGTTAGCTTCATTAGCTTTAATATGACATCGCGATTGTCATCGGAAGACACTTTATTTCTTTGAACTTTTCCGCAGATTTCGCATTGATGCGAAATAACAACTTTGTCGAGTTCAGTTCCCTCTGCGGAAATTGCCTCCATTAAGCCTCTGCACATAGCAGCTCTGTCTCCTGGAATATGATCATCGACATGTTTTGAAGCAAGACACTTAGTACAATGGTTACGACACGTCCCTTTTGCAGGAGGTACCTTCGCACCGCACAACTCACAATTAAAGCCTTCATTTACTGTTATAAAACCCATAGAATAGCTTCATTAGCTTTTAGGACGGATTAAGTTTCCGAATCATTGCGTTCATCATTCGCATCACTTCATTAAGTAATGCATCAACTTTTTTATAGTCTAAATCGCTAATACTCGATAATCGCTTGCAAATAACAAGCTGTGTTTCTAGTTCAGCACCAGATCCATAAGCTATCCGTAAAAAATTCAGGTAATCTTTTTTAGTACCCCTATTTCTACCTTCCGCGATATTGGATGGGATAGAAATTGCAGAGCGTCTCATTTGAGAAGTAATTCCATATACTTCTTCTCGCGGAAACTTCTTTGTAAACTCGTAAAGCTCAGCAACTAAGTCGATAGATTTCTGCCAAACTATCAAGTCTTTGTACGAAGTTGTTGCAGAATATGACATGAGTAATAGTAGGAGAAGTAAGAAAAGCTAATGCAGCTAACGAAGCTATAAGCTAACGAAGCTAGGAAGGCAGCTCATCTGCCTTCGGAAGTCGCCGTATCTTCTGCCTCTACTGCTGTCCAAATACCTTTTTCTATCTCTTTTGCAACCTTAGGGTTTGCTCGAAGATATTGCTTGGAAGCTTCCCTACCCTGCCCAATTTTTATATCTCCCATAGAAAGCCAGCTCCCTGCTTTTTGTATGAGTTTGTATTCAATTCCTTTATCTACTACATCCCCCTCATAACTAATGCCTTCGTTATACATAATATCAAACTCTGCCACTCGAAACGGAGGTGCCACTTTATTTTTTACTACTTTTACAAATGCCCTACTTCCGATTATCTTTTCTCCCATCTTGATTTGCGCACGACGCCGTATTTCGAGTCGTACCGATGAATAAAATTTCAAAGCCTTTCCTCCTGTAGTTTCTTCCGGATTCCCGAACACCACACCGATTTTCATACGAATTTGATTAATAAAAATAACGGTTGTATTCGTCTTTGCTACAATACCCGTCAATTTTCGAAGTGCTTGGCTCATGAGCCTCGCCTGCAACCCCATATGAGAATCTCCCATTTCTCCTTCAATTTCTGCGCGAGGAGTTAATGCAGCTACAGAATCTACCACAATCAAATCAACTGCCCCTGACTTCACAAGAGTTTCTACGATGTCGAGCGCTTGCTCTCCGTTATCGGGCTGGCTGATTAGCAAGTTACTCACATCAACTCCGATACGCTTTGCGTATTGCGGATCGAGCGCATGTTCTGCATCAATATACGCAACCGTACCGCCTTTTTCTTGGCACTTTGCCGTAATGTGCAGTGCGAGTGTAGACTTTCCAGAAGATTCCGGCCCATAAATTTCTATCACACGGCCTCTTGGAACACCACCTATGCCAAGTGCAATATCGAGCGATACGGAACCGGTTGGAATAGCATCTATGTTCACTTTCTTTACTTCCCCCAAGCGCATAATGGCACCATCGCCAAACTTTTCTTTAATCATATCTACGGCAGAGCCTACTGCTATAGCTTTGTCATCATTTTTAGGCATACAATAAGCGTACTCCACTTCTTACGTACGAAGCAAGAACAGCTGTGCAGCTCGTACTCTGCCTGCGGCATTTTTCACTTCTATGCGTACCGGATTAATGCCCTTATGAAGAATAAGTGGCACAGAAAAATGAGAATCTTCTTGGAGTAATACGCTCTCCTCATTTACAAAAAGCTGAGACTGCTCTTCGGCAGTTCCCGTTATTGTCAGAGACCTCTCCGACGTTACAAACGACAACGAGTCATCTATTGTTAAATTTGGCAACCTCCAAAAAGATTGCAATTGCCACGAAATATATCCACCAACAAGAAGAGCGAGAAAAAAGCCGGCAAAAGCAAGAATAATTTTAGGGTGAATTAAACGCTCAAAAAATGTAGCGGGCGTATGAAGCGTAAGCGGAATCCGCTCTCTAACGCTAGATAGCGAACGTAAAAAAGCATGGGAAGATATATTTGTATGTATACCGAGATATTTTGCATATGTGCTGTATGCTCCCCGAGCATACAATTCTGCAGAAAATACAGAATAATCATCACTTTCAAGTGCGACTAGTTGTTTTACGGGTATGTGTAGCTCAGCAGAAACATCTGCAAGAGAAAGCTGATTTTTTTCCCTAGTGCGTCGCAAACGTTCCCCCACCCCCTCTACAATTTCTCCTTTTCCTGACCGAACGCCTACCATTTCTCCTCCTGCACTTCTACTTCTTCAACAGGTTCATGAAAATTGCCTATAGCCCCTCCAAATCCATCTTGATCTGCTGATTGTCTGAATATTTCTCTTGGCTTATTCCCGTCTTGCGGACTAATAATGCCGTATTCCTCAAGCATATCAAGTAGTCGAGCAGCGCGAGAATATCCTACTCTAAGACGCCTCTGCAAAAGAGAAGCGCTTGCTTTGCCAGACTCCATCACAATGCGTTTTGCTTCTTCAAATAATACGTCGTCCCCTACGTCTCCTGCCTCGCCACTTCCTCCATGAGCGGGCGAAATAATTGTATCGTCGTGGTCTGTTTCGATTGGATTTTTTGCTCGCAAATCTTCCACAACCTGCCTCACTTCTTCTTCTGAAATAAAGCCTCCTTGCAAACGAACAGGCTTTGCTCTATCCCCGGGCAAATACAACATATCTCCACTTCCTAAGAGCTTTTCTGCGCCTCCGCCATCTAATATGGTACGAGAATCAATTTGAGATGCAACGTTAAATGCGATTCGGGCAGGTACATTCGCCTTAATAAGCCCTGTAATAACATTCACCGAGGGACGCTGTGTTGCAAGTACCAAATGGATACCAATTGCGCGCGCCATTTGTGCGAGCCGAACGATCATTCCCTCCACGTCCCTCGCATGCGTAGCCATAAGATCTGCTAATTCATCGATTACAATAACGATAAGGGGTATGGCTTCATCGGGATTGTTCGCGTTAAACGACGGTAAATTTCTCGACCCTGATTCTGCGAGCAACCTGTACCTGCGATCCATTTCTTTTACTGCCCATTTGAGCGCATTCACTGTTTTATCTGGCTCCGTAATAACAGGCGTGAGTAGGTGAGGAATCCCGTTATACAGCGAAAGCTCTACGCGCTTCGGGTCAACTAAAATCATACGAACAAGCGAGGGAGAATTCCTATACAAAAGCGAAAGTATTAATGTGTTTATAAAAATAGATTTTCCGGAACCGGTAGCGCCAGCAATTAACAAGTGAGGCATGGATGCAATAGTTCCAACCTGCGATTGCCCAGAGACATCCTTCCCAAGAACAATAGTAAGAGGCGAAGGAGCCTTCTGGAAATCCTTCGATGCTAATAAATCCTTCAAACGAACCAGCGAAACATCTTTATTCGGAATTTCAATTCCCACCATATTCGTATTTGGTATTGGCGCTTCTATACGAATTGGATGCGCAGCTAATGCGAGTGAAAGGTCATTTTGCAACGCCGTGATGCGTACTATCTTTACCCCTTCATCAGGACGCAAGGTATACTGCGCAACAGTAGGGCCAACACTTACCTTACCCATTGTTACGTTGATACCGAACTTTTCGAGTGTTGTTTTAATCTGTGCTTTATTCGCTTCAATATTTCCGCTATCTGGCTTGCTAATAGACGAGTGGAGAATATTTAAAGATGGCGGTACATACTTTTTGTTTGCCGCTTTTACTTGCGCGCGCATACGCTCCTTTTGATCTTCCTCTTTTGCGCGCTGTTCTTCTTGTAATTTTAATTGATTTGGGTCAGTCGGAGATACGGAAGAAATCTTGCGACTAATTCGAAACAGCGGAAGTGTCCCACTCGCAGTATCCAGAACCTCAGTATCTTCTTCAAAAACCTCTTGCCCTTCTTCGCTCTCTGTCTTTTTCGGCCATAGCGATAGCATCCAGTTCTTTGCCTCACTCGGAGATAAGTTAAAAGAAAGAAACACTCCCACAACACATGCCGTACTAAAAATAAGCGCAGATGCAATTTGATCAAATAACCTCGCCATGGGGAACGAAAGGAAAAAACCGATGAGGCCCCCACCTCTCCCATCAAGCGCATTTTGGTACGCATCTTCTAGCGGTGTTCCCACAATATGAAACACTCCGAACAATCCGGCTAATAAAAGATATATTCCGATAATCCGACCGCGAGGCATCGGTTCGCTATTTGTACGAAGTAATTTATACCCGAGCACAGCAAGCCCGAACGGAACAAGGTACCCGAGTATACCGAAGAGTCTTCGGAGTGAAAA
>JAQBWN010000024.1 GCA_027624555.1 bacterium
CTTTTTCCAAGAGGGTTTGTAATACCGCCACTTCCTCCTCCAACATTCCCTTGGCTTCCCTGAGCATGCGCAAACGGAGCTATTTGAAATATGCTAAGCGCAACAATAGTTACGCAAACGAACGTTGAAATAATACTATTAATTCGCATTGTCGTTTACTATTCGCTGAAGCTGATCTTGAGATTGCTTTAACACTTCTTGTATTGCCACTCCCGTAGTTGCGACTTTATCAATCATCGTATTAAATATAACATCTGTTGCAACAATATCAACTCTTGGCCAACTCACTGCCTTAAGCCCTTGCTCCGCAAACACTCCCATTACAGGGTCGCTCGCGTACAGTGAAATACTATCTCGCCTAGCTGGCGGTACTCCCTGTGCTTTATTTACTACTTCAGACACAGACTTTGACGTAAGAAACCTCAGAAACTGCCAAGCAGCTTGCGGAGACTTGGACGTAGCAGAAACAGCAAATGGCCAATAACTTGCAAACGTAATTTGCTTCTCACTACCCTCTATTTGCGGTACCGGTGCAAGCGCAAACGATAATCGTTGGTTTTGCGCTTTAATAGTAGGAATTTGGTACGAATAGTTGAACAGCATAGCTGTTTTGCCTTGTGAAAAGGCGTCTATGGAATAATCCTGCGAATTGTCCCACGTAAATACTTGCTTAGACTTATTAGAAAAATCTGTATAGAAAGAGAGTGCTCGTGCACCTTTATCGTTCGCAATATCTACCCTCGTGCTCCCGGCTGTATTGTCGATAATGGTAAGTCCGCTTTGCATCATAAGCATCTGCATAATATCTGGTGCCCGATTAATATTGCTTCCTGTCCCTATTGCAGCTGCGCTTTGCCCAATAACTCCCAAATTTGAAACCTTTGTAAGCTTAATAACAATTTTTTGAAACTCGGTCCACGTTCTTGGAGGCTCTGCAATACCTGCGGAGTTAAACAAGTCCTTGTTATAAAACAGTGCCAATGTATCTACGGACGTAGGAAGCGCGTATACATATCCGTTGCGAGTAAGATCTTTATCGACTACATCCACAAACTCATTTTGTACGTCTCGCTGTGTAATAATTTCTGCTGGAGATGGGCTCATTAAATCGTTCTTCGCTTCAACCCACGTGTTATTGATAACAAAAATATCTGGCCCACGCCCTGCTGCTAGTGCTTCGACTAACTCCTTTTCATATGAGCCTACGGATGCAATTTTTTTGTATTGTACGTCTATCCCTGTTTGATCTTTAAATGCGCGAAGAATAGGTCCAATAACATCACTATCTTGCCAAAGCCCCCACACTAATAAACTAGTGGCAGTTGTTTGCTTAACCTCCTGCGGCTTTCTACACCCAAAACCAAGCAACGCGAACGCACTTACTATAATAAGTAAAACGAGAGGCAATTTTGACCGCGAAAGCATCATACCTTAAACAAAAGACCAAAATGATATGGGCTCGGTGAAAATTCTTTAACGAGTGTAAGCCCTAATGATTCTGCAATGGCTTTAAGTTCTTCTGAACTAATACGGTGATCAACCGGTGGGCCAAACGGTGTTGCGGACGTATTCCACTCTACCACTGCTATAGTACCGTTTTGGAACACAATGCGTTTTGCCTCCGCAAGAACGCGTGTGGGATCAGATTGATGTAAAATATTAGCAACAAGCACCCAGTCTGCTGATTTTTCCTGTAAAGAACTCCCCGGTGTGTTTTCCACATTGGCACGCAATGTACTCACTATAGAATCTACTTTATGCCTGCGCGCCCTGTTTTCAACCTCTGCAAGAATATCTAGACGTAGATCTACACCAATTGCCTTTCCCTTAGGGCCAACAATTTCAGCGGCAGGAATAAGAAAGAAACCTGCGCCGCAACCAAGATGCACAATAGTTTGCTCAGCACGTAACCCGAGAATACGCCATAATGCTCTTGGTCTAATGAAGGAATTCGCTTCTGACATAGGATACACGTCAGTATATCACAATTACTCTATTTCAATAATGGGTCGCCAAAGAGTAAATGTTGAAATTTTTCCACTTTTATCCGATGGACGCATAAGTCGAACTCCTTGCGTTGACCGCCCTTGTTTACTTACTGATGCTGCTGCTATACGAATAACCTGGCCCTTTTCAGATACCACCAAAATGTCTGTAGTTTCAATATCGTCTGACGCAAGCACAATTGCTCGTACTATGGCTCCCGTCTTACTGGTAACTTGAGCAGTACGGATTCCAGATCCGGCACGCTTTTGAATTCGATACTGAGAAAGTGCCGTTCGTTTTCCAAAACCTTCTTCTGTTATTACCATAACCTCTTGCCCCTCTTGTGCGGCCTTTATTACGTACATCGCCACCACCTCATCATCACCTTTCAACTTTATTGCGCGCACCCCTGCAGCAGTTCTCCCCATAGGGCGGATATCTTTTTCAGGAAAGAGAATTGCTTGCCCATTTTTTGTTGCAATAATTACTCTATCATTGCCAGAAGATACTCCCACCCATTCGAGTGTGTCATTATCGTTTAATGTAATTGCCTTCAGGCCCGTTCGACGAATATTAAGAAATTCTTCACGAGACGTCTTCTTAATAACTCCACTTCTTGTTGTCATCACTAAATATTCTCCTGCTTCTTCTGCGTCTGGTACATCTTGTACGGCAGTAACTTTTTCATTTGAACCGAGCTCTAAGAAGTTCTGAATAGCCTGCCCCTTGGCTGCCCTGGCAGTTGCAGGAATTTCATACGCGTTTGTGGAAAACACCCTACCCTGATTGGTAAAGAATAATAACTGCTTATGTGTTGTAGTTGCGAGAAAAAGATCTACTATGTCTTCTTCTTTTGTTGTCATACCCTTTACACCCTTGCCTCCACGATGCTGCACTTGATATGTACTTGTTGCAAGACGCTTAATATACCCTCCGCGCGTAATGGTTATTACTGTTGGGTCATCTGGAACCAAATCTTCTGCTGAAAATTCCCCAATACCGCCCGCAACTACCCGTGTTCTTCGTTCATCTCCGTACTGTTTAATAATAGTCTCGTAGTCTGCACGTATAATAGCAGCAACTTTTTTTGTGTCTTTTAAAATACCCTCAAGCTCTTTAATAAGAGCGTTCTTTTCTTTTAATTCATCTTCAATCTTTTTCCGTTCAAGACCTGCAAGAGCAGATAATCGCATTTCCAAAATAGCTGTTGCCTGCGCATCTGAAAAAGTAAATTTTTTACGCAAGTTTTCATGTGCTGTTTCACGGGTTTTACTTGCTCTAATTGTAGAAATAACTTCATCAATGTGATCCAGTGCTGTTTTCAATCCCTCTAAAATATGAGCTCGTTCTTTGGCTCGAGCTAAATCAAATGTAGTGCGACGAGTGATAACTATTTTACGATGACTAATATGTTCTACAATGGCGTCTTTAAGAGTAAGCACCTTTGGCTGTTTTCCGTTATCTACAAGCGCAAGCATGTTTACATGGAACGTTTTTTGTAAATCGGTTGTATCAAAAAGTTGGTTCAATACTTTTTTCGGATACGCGTCTTTCTTGAGTTCAATGACAATTCGGATTCCGTCCTTGTCTGATTCATCACGTAAATCACGAATACCTTGGATTTTGTCTGCTTTTACGTTGTCTGCAATTCTTGTAATAAGGTTCGACTTATTCACGAGGTAGGGAATTTCATTCACAATAATTTTAAAAGACCCGTTCTTTGCTTCTTCTATATCGGCAATGGCTCGTGTAACAATTCCGCCCTTTCCCGTTGCGTATGCCTGTAAAATATCTTGTTTATTGTAAATCGCTCCGCCCGTAGGGAAATCTGGTCCGTGGACAAACTTCATAAGATCTTGAACGGTAGCTTCTGGGTGTTCAATTAAATGTATAGCAGCAAGACAAACCTCTTTAATGTTATGTGGTGGAACATTGGTTGCCATTCCCACAGCGATACCAATAGTACCGTTTACGAGAAATTGCGGAATAGCGCTTGGAAGGAGCGTAGGCTCTTTTTTTGAACCGTCATAGTTATCCACAAAATCAACAGTATCCTTTGCGATGTCGGCAAGCATTTCATCTGATATTTTCTTTAATCGCGCTTCCGTATAACGCATCGCAGCAGGAGAATCACCATCTATATTTCCCCAGTTACCTTGGCCGTCTATAAGGGGGTATCTGAGCGAGAAGTCTTGTACAAGACGAGCCAATGCATCGTAAATAGAAGCATCTCCATGAGGATGATAGCGGGCCATTACGTCTCCGACTACATTTGCAGACTTTCTATGCCTCGCAGAAGAGCGTAAATTTTGCCTCCACATAGAATACAGGATGCGCCTCGCAACAGGTTTCATACCGTCTCGAACATCTGGAAGGGCTCGTGAAACGATTACGCTCATCGCATAATCGAGGTAACTCTTTTGAATTTCTTGTGATAAGTCCTGGTCTACAAGCGTACCAATATTATTATCTGGTGTAATAGGTTCCATAGAATATATATCAAGAAAGCTTTAACTGTGCTGGTAATAAAAGAAACACCCAAACAGCAACAACTGCTAGTCCGAATATAATAGTTAGTACTAGTACCTTTCGGTGCCTTTTGTGTTCGGGCTGTTGTCCGATTTCTTCAATTTTATCCTCAATTATTTGTCGCATAGGTAATTGCGTTAGTATGGAGCAAGAATAACTGTTTGCATATCCTCTTGGGGTAATTTATTCTTTTTTAGAATTAGCTTTTTCTCGGTTGCTGTTGCACTCACACCCATCTCTTTTGCAAATGACTCAACTGATTCAAGCTTTTCGGTAAGTTTTGGCAATGCATAATGTATCGGTATGACAATCTTAGGCTCTATAGTAGTTATCATCTTCATAGCCTGGCTCAATGTAAGCGCTGTTCCACCGCCAACTGGTACAAAAAATACATCGATATCTGCCCGTTCAAGCTCCTGCAACTCGCTAGCATTCAAGTCTCTGTTTAGAGAACCGATGTGCAACACGACAATATCTTCAACCATGAAGCGTTGCAAACTTCGTTCATTGCCTTGCTCATCGTTCCAACCAATTGAGTGCAGTGCGAATTCTTTAAGGGAGTATTCGCCAGGCGTATTAATAACAATAGGGTTACCCTGAATACTGCTTATATTGCTCATGGATGCGTCTTGGGGATTTGAAAGCGAAAGTATATCTGCCTTAGCTCGAAATGGGGGAATTCCCATGTTTGCTGCATAGGGATCTATACAAAGTGTAGTGTCCTTAGAAATGATTTTTATGGTGTACTGACCATGCCAAGATAATTGCATGTAGTGAAGCATACACTACTCACATTGACCGTTGCAAACCGTTATGTCATGATGCCTGGTATGAAAACCGAATCACCAACCAAGCAGCAAATTAACATGGAAGAAGTTATGGAGAAGCATGAGGACTTAGTTCACGTGCCAATTAATGGCGAAGTTCTTACAGGGACTATTTTAGAGAAAACGAGCAATGCTCTCTATGTAGATATAGGGCAATTTGGCGTAGGCGTTATATATGGAAAAGAGCTATTCGACGACATGGATACATTTAAGCGGTCTAAAATAGGGGATACCGTACAGGCAACTATCCATGAAATGGATAACGAGGACGGGTATATTGAACTTTCCCTACGCACCGCAACCCGCGAGCGAAGCTGGGAAGAGCTTAGACGAAAACTTGATGATGAAGTGGCATTTGAAAGTGAGATCATTGATGCCAATAAGGGTGGACTTATAATCCGAGTAAACGGAGTAACAGGATTCTTACCGGTATCTCAATTAGCACCAGACCACTACCCTAGAGTTGAGGGTGGGGATAAATCAAAAATCCAGGAACGCCTCCAAAGCTACGTTGGTCAAATATTCAAATTGAAAGCTATTACTATAGACCAAGAAAACGAAAAGCTAATAGTTTCAGAAAAAGCTGCTGTAAGTGATGAAATTAGCGCCACACTTGAGCACCTTGGAAAAGGAAAGACAGTTTCCGGTACAATTAGCGGCATTGTAGACTTCGGAGTATTCGTAAAATTTGAAGAAAATGGACAAGAATTGGAAGGATTAGTACATATCTCAGAACTCGCATGGCAACGAATAGACAACCCAACAGACTTTGTGAGCATTGGGGAAAAGGTAAAAGCAAAAGTTATTGGTATTGATAACGGCCTACGCATATCTCTTTCTATAAAACAATTACAAGATGATCCTTGGCTAAAGGCTGCGGAGAAATACAACACAGGAGATACAGTAAAAGGAAAAGTTCTAAAAGTTACCCCATTTGGTGGATTCGTTAAACTTGATAAGGATATCCATGGGCTTGTTCACATCTCAGAGTTTCCTCCAGATAAGCAAAAGGACCCTGCTTCATATCTTAAAGTTGATGACACGATGGAATTTACTATCATCTCACTCGATCCAAAAGAACACAGACTCGGCCTCAGCCTAAAAAAATGAAGCTACCAGGACTCTTGATCCTCATCGCACTTTTTGTATCACCGCTTCTTCATAATTCATTAGAAAATTCTTTTCAAACCCGTAGGATGTGGAGCTGGTGCCTCCTGATTTCCATTGCAATTATTGCTTTTTTTGCAACGAATCCTTTTCGTGTTCAAAGGATATCTTTGCGTATTGTAGCCCTAGTTAGCACAATTATTATCTCATCATTTATACTAGCTATTTACCCTGCAAATACGTTAGCGTTTTACTTTCTCACATTGCTATTATTTCTTGCCCTTGCTTTTAAAATAATTACTCAAAATAACATTAAGAAAAAACTTATTATTACCGTTATGCTTTTAGGGTTCTGCGCAATCTATGCGCAGTGGGGTATTGCGCAATTTGTTATACAGCATGATTTGGGAATGAGTAAGCTTGGGGAGTCTATACTTAATCAAAATACTCCTGGCGTAGCATCTTTTTATATTCAATCCGAAAAATATATTCGTGCCTACGGGCCTTTTGCTCACGCAAATAGCTTTGGGGGTGTTCTCTTGGTCGGAATAGTTGTTTTATACACAAAGCTTAGCAAGCTGCGTAGCAGGCTTTTTGTACAAAGTATATTTTTCATACTGAGCCTGGGAATCATTGCATCATTTTCTCGAACTGCTCTTATAGGACTTGCAGGCATTGTATTGTTTTTTGTTTTCAAGAAAAAAATCTCTCTGTTATTACCTGTAGTTATATTGAGCTTGGTTTTTACTTCCCTATTATTTTACAGATCAGTTGATAGTCGCGGAGTTGCCGTACATGACCGGCTACAAGGATTTGAATGGTATACGGGTATTATGAGCTTCAATGTAACCATGCATGGTGTGGGAATTGGTAACTATACCAGCGCATTAAAAACGTATGTCATAGATAATCGTATTTCCTATGATACCTGGGATATTGCGCCCATCCACTCTGTCCCCTTACTTTTGCTTGCAGAGCTAGGAATTATCTTATTCATCCCACTTGTATATTTTCTTGCAACATACTTGCATGCTCATAAACTTTGGATTTTTATTGTACTGGTGCCAGCACTTATATTAGACCATTATTTTGTTACTCAATTAGCTCCTTCATTATTTTTTATCATATCTGCCTATCTAGTAGTACAATAGAAAGATGAAAATTCTATTGCAAGATATTGTCCCATCACAAAAAGACTCTACAACACGGTACGATAAAATAGTCATGATGAATGGCGAATATTTTTATCCACACGAACAACCACAAAACGAATATCACGAATTTGTGCTTCATGCGTTGGATGACAACGTATTAAAAAATAGTTCCTGGAAAGTAATTTCAACTCATCAAGTCAAAAATAGCATTGGTACAAAAAAACAAATCCTAGAACATGTTACCAGGTCACGAAATATTTTGTGCAGCACAAGCGACGGACTTTCTGCGTTACATCATTCTTCATATATTTTAAATTCAAACTCAGAAATTACTTTACTTTCGTCACAACTTCGCGCACAAATAATAAAAAATATTTACGAATATTCTTCTCAGGGCAATTCTGTTTTGGGTGTTGCAATAAAAAAAATTGAATCTAAATCAAGTAACACACAAGACGTACATAATGGAATTTTTATTGCGCTCGTTTTGCGTAAATATATTTTGCAAAAAAACGAAAGTATCACAGCAGACAAACGCAAAAAATTAAATATAGAAATAAAAGTTTTTTCAAAAGAATTACTTCCAGCGTGCAAATGGTACGCAAGAAAAATTGGAGTCCATGCATCAGATGATTTCTGTATCACATCTGACGCATTGCAATCTATGGACGATACTGAACTTTCTAATTACATACATCACACAAATATTTTTGCACAAATGCGACCAATGGACTTGCAAAGAGTTTCCAGATTGTACGCGATACAGGGTCATGAGCTCATCAATTGAAAGTGGGGCAAGAGCAGAAGAAATTGCGAAACAATTCTTACAATCGTTAGGGCTCATTTTTCTTCGATCTAACTTCCGTTGCAAGATGGGAGAAATTGATCTTGTATTCCAGGATAAAGATGAACGCGTCATTGTTGAAGTAAGAAGCAGAAAACAAACGTCCTTTGGTGATGGGGCAGAAACTGTATTTTACCAGAAGCAAAAAAAGTTGATTCGAACTACAAAGTATTATCAACAAACAGAGCAATACTGGGGCAATATCAGATTTGATGTGATAAGCATCGTAGTTGCAGATAATGCAGCACCCGTAATTACTCACATACCCGACGCTTTCATGGATGAGGGATGACGAGACGTTGACAAGCGTCATTTACTCATGATATATATGAGGTATCAGATTCCGTGGCTTGGCCGCGGAATTCTTATAAATACAATTTAATTATTAGACAACAACACACACCTATGAGCAACGACACTCCATCATTTGTTTCAGTAATAGATCAGATAGTAGCAGAAAAAGGAATAAGCAAAGAAAAGGTTCTTGATACTATTGACCAAGCTCTTGCCGCGGCATACCGAAAAGACTTAGGGCAACGTGGACAAGATATCCGTGCAGAATTCAACGAAGAAAACGGTACGGCTCGTATCTTTCAGGTTATGACCGTAACTGCAGATGAAGAGGTTGAAAACCCAGCTGGGCAAATCTCTCTTACCGAAGCTTTAGTAAAAGACCCTGAGGCAGAAATCGGAAAAGAATATGTTGAAGAAGTTACCCCCAATGACCCTCACTATGGCCGAGTGGCGGCACAAACAGCAAAACAAGTAATCATTCAGCGAATCAGAGAAGCAGAACGAGAGGCTATATTCGACGAATTCCAAGACAAGGAAGGCGAGATTATTTCTGGTATCGTACAGCGCATTGAAGCAGAAACAGTATTTATCGATATCGGAAGAACTACGGGAGTGTTATTTCCCAACGAACAAATACGTGGCGAGCGATACCGCGTAAATCAACGGGTACGGGTATATGTAGTAAAAGTAGTGTTATCTAGTCGTGGGCCAGAAATTCTTCTTTCTAGAAGCCATCCAGGCATGATTAAACGTTTGTTCGAAATGGAAGTTCCTGAAGTATTTGCAGGGACGGTAGAAATAAAAGGCATTGCACGAGAAGCTGGAGAACGCTCCAAAGTTGCCGTTATCGCCACCGAAGAAGGTGTTGACCCTGTAGGAGCGTGCATCGGGCAACGCGGAACAAGAATTCAAACGATAATTGCTGAACTATCAGGAGAAAAAATCGACGTCATTCAATGGGACGAAGACATAGCTCGATATATTGGCCATGCGCTATCGCCTGCACGAATTATTGCTGTTGATATCTTTGAAGATAAAAAACGCGCATTAGCACACGTAGAAGAAGACCAACTCAGCCTTGCAATTGGCAAACGAGGACAAAATGTTCGCCTTGCTGCAAAGCTAACTGGCTGGAGAATAGATATTGTTAAAGCTGGCGAAGAAGCTGCTGTTGAAATAGAAGAAGAAGTTGCAGCAGAAGAGGCGGTAGCAGAAGAAGTATCGCCTGCCGCAGAGCCTACAGAAAAATCTGAGTAACTCAATATGGAAATTGTAATAACTCCAAAAAAAGAGAGCTCTGAAATCAATGTTTCTGTATCAGTAAGCCAAAAAGAATTTGCACCGTTTATTACAGCAGCCGCTAACGCAATTTCTGCGGAGATTAGTGTCAAAGGCTTTCGTCCAGGAAAGGCTCCGGAGCAACTCGTTATAGATACCGTAGGACTAGACCGAGTACTGCATAAGGCAATGGATGACGCAATTCCGCATTTTTTTGCAAAAGCAATTATCGAAAAAGATATTGAAATAGTAAACCGTCCTTCTATTTCAGTTGAAGAAATCGGAATTGATACTCCGTTTCGATTTACCGCATCAGCTGAAGTAGTTCCTGAGATAACTCTTGCAGACCCTAAGAAGCTCGGCTGTATAAAACGGGCTGTTGCAGCCACAGAAGAACAGGTAGAACAAGAATTAAAGCGACTGGCAAAGATGAGAAGCGTTGTAACTATCGTTGAACGAGAAGCAAAGGTTGGCGATGTTGTTACCGTTGATTTCCAGGTAAAAATTGATGGCAACATTATTGAAGGCGGAGAAAGCAAAAACCATCCTATACCGGTTGGTGAAGGGAGATTTGTACCTGGCTTTGAAGAAGGTTTGCTAGGTACAAAAGCAAATGATGACAAAACGTTTCCTATCACGTTTCCAGAGGATTACGGAAAACAAGAATTACAAAATAAAAAAGCGGAAGTTACGGCTCATGTGCACACCGTGCAAGAAAGAGTTACCCCTGAACTGAACGACGAATTTGCAAAGACGGTTGGAAAATTTACTGATCTAAAAAATCTCAAAGAGGAACTGAAAAAAAATATTGAAACAGAGCTAGCTGCAAAAGAAGAAGAACGATATATCGGAGAACTTGCAGAAAAGCTGATGGAAAATTCGACGTTTGGAATAATTCCATCTTCCCTTATTGAGCATGAAATTGATAGACGAATGGAAGAATTTGCACGCATGCTTACCTATCAACAAAAGACTATTGATCAGTATCTCGTCGAACATGATACTACTATTCTTAAGATGCGCGATACGATGAAAGAGTCTGCGGAAAAACAAGTTCGCATTGGACTATCACTTCGAAGGCTTGCAAAAGAACATCGTGTGGAAGTAACAGAAAAAGAAATTATAG
>JAQBWN010000003.1 GCA_027624555.1 bacterium
AAATATTTAAAAATCCAAACCCCTGCAATGCAGCGAAAGGAATTGCTAATAGGCGAGTCCACTGAGCAAGTTTGCGCCTACCTGCTTCACCCTCTTCTTTTTGCATTTCTTCTAAGCGCGGAAAAATCATTGTTGAAAGTTGTATCACAATGGATGCGGTGATGTACGGACCAAGCCCAAGCATTACAACAGAAAGTCGAGACAGACCTCCGCCAGAAAATATATCAAGAAGTCCAAAAAGCTGATTTCCTGAAAATATTTGCGCTAAACTCTCTTTTGGAATTCCTGGAACAGGAATTATTGCAGCAATTCTAAATACAAGAATAAGCCAAAGTATCATAAATAGCTTCTTGCGAAGCTCCGGCACTCTAACAATTGCTGCAAATTTCTTAAAATCAACCATTGCTCACTGGAATAATTTCTACTTTTCCGCCCGCTTTTTCTACGGCGCTTGTTGCTCCTTTTGTTGCCCCGTGAACTCTCACGGTGTATGCATGTTCCAGTGTTCCTTTTCCAATAAGTTTCAGCGTATCAATCCTGCTACTCATATACCCGCGCTTCTTTAACTGCCCCGGGCCTACAATGCTTCCCTTTTCAAACGTTCGTAAAATTCCAAGCGTAATCACAACAGGTTTTACAACCTGAGACTTGTTTATTTGCTTGCTTCCACGATTCTTTGGAAATCGCATATAGATAGGAGTTTGCCCTCCTTCAAACCCAGCCTTTGAGCTGTAACCGGCACGTGATTTTTGCCCTTTTTGCCCACGACCAGACTTTCCTCCGTTGCGACCATGTCCGCGACCAAGGCGATTTTTTTTCTTTGTAACTGCTGGTAATTGAAATATTGACATAGGTTATGTTGTTATGCGACGTGTTGCAGCGCCTTTAGCACAGCACGCGCGTTACTAATTCTGCTCACAGAACCGTATCGCTTCGATACTAAATCTTTGATTCCTGCCAAATCTGCGATCGTACGAATAACGCCTCCTGCAATAACTCCTGTACCCGGGCGAGCTGGTTTTAATAAAACTTCCGCACCTTTAAATTTTGCCGTTACTTCATGAGTAATAGTCCCATCAATAACCTGAACAGTAACAATCTTTTTCATAGCTTGTGCTTGGGCTTTTTGAATAGCTTGCTGCACGTCTTTGCTCTTGCTAATTCCAAATCCGAGCTTACCGGCCCTATCTCCTACTATAACGCTGGCACGGAACCGGAACCTGCGTCCTCCTTTTACCACACGCACCACACGAGAAATCTCCAACACTTCGTGTGCGAATTGATTATCTTCAATTGTTGATGTTCCGTAAGCCATATAATTCATTCAAATATTAAAACTGTAATCCGCCGGCTCGCATGGCTTCTGCAAGCGCCTTTACTCTTCCATGGTACATGTACCCTCCACGATCAAACACAATATTCGTAATTCCTTTTTTCTTTGCAGCATCCGCAAGCGCCTTACCCATGTCTTCCGCAAGTTGCGTCTTGTTTAAAGAATCTTTTGCGATCATATGGGAAGATACCAGAGTGACTCCTTTTGCATCATCAATGATCTGCACTTCCATTCCGCGCGCACTACGAAACACACAGGCTCTTGGACGAGCAGCTGTTCCAATCATACGAGATCGGATTTTTTTGTGACGTTTTGTACGATTAATGAGATTCATAGAAATATGTATTATGAGGCAGAACCAACAACTTTACCTACCTTTCGACGAACGTGTTCGCCGAGGTATCGAATTCCTTTTCCTTTATATGGTTCTGGCGGACGCACTTTGCGAATATTCGCAGCAACTTGACCCACTACGTATGCATCAAATCCAGTCACTGTAATAATTTCTTTCTCTACAGTAAACGTTACCCCTTCTGGCGCTTCTATGCTAACAGGATGAGAAAACCCAACAAGCAGCTGAATATTTTTGCCTACAAGAGATGCGCGGTATCCAACACCTTGCAATTCCAGCTTTTTTGTAAACCCTTCATGCACACCCGTAACTGCGTTCGCAAGAATAGCACGCATCGTTCCCCATAACGCAGGGGCTTTCTTTGTTTTATGAGCAATAGAACATGTAAGAGTGCCGTCTGCTACCGTAACTGCAATGTCAGGATGCACAGCAACTGCCAATGTGCCCTTGGGGCCTTGTACGTTCACCGTTTCACCATCAACAGTGACACTCACACCGGTAGGAATTGGGATAAATTGTTTACCAATACGTGACATAGAAGTTTACCAAATAGCGCAAATAAGTTCTCCGCCTATTCCTTTTCCTCGTGCCCTTTTTTCATTCATTAAGCCCTCTGGAGTTGAAACTATAATCATTCCAGATTCTTGTCTTGAATAGGGCAAAAAGTCTGCACCTGCATATACGCGTCGACCCGGCTTACTAATTCTCTGCGAACCACTTATTGCTCCTTTACCAGCTTCAGAATACGCAAGAGAAACAATGAGCTTTGCCTTAGGACTTTCTTGTAATCGGATATCGCCAATCAATTTCTGCTCTTTCATAAACGTAAGCAAGCGTTCCGTAAAGCGCGAGAAAGGAACTGCAACCCGCTTTTTTCCTACGCGTTGTCCGTTGAGCAAAATAGTTAATGTGTTTCCTACAGTATCCATAGAATTACCAAGATGACTTTCTAATACCTGGAATGTGCGCTTTTTCAGCACTTTCTCTAAAGCAAATACGGCACATTCCAAACGCGCGCATATAGCCTCGAGGCCGTCCGCAGAGTTTGCATCTTGACCTAGCCCGTGTTGAGAACTTAGGTTCTCTCATGCTTTTTGCGATTTGTGATGTTTTTGCCATACAAGTGTAATTGAGAATACGCTACTTCCTATTCTTCTTCAAGTTCTTCTGTTCGAAACGGGAATCCGAGTGCCCGAAACATCTGCTCTGCAGTTTCATTATTTTTTGCCGTTGTTACAAAAGTAATACCAACGCCAAAGATAATATCAGTCTTGTCTGCACGAATTTCCGGAAATGCCAGATGTTCCGCAAGCCCAATGCTTACGTTTCCTTGACCATCTAATACAGACAAAGATAGTCCTCTAAAGTCACGGATACGGGGGAGTACAGTGCCCACAAATCGAGCTAAAAAGTCTTCCATGCGCTTGCCTCGAAGCGTTACACTATACCCAACCAAATTTCCTTCACGAACATTAAAACCCGCAATAGATTTTTTCGCTCGTCGTTCGCTTGGCTTTTGTCCAGTAATTGCAGACAAATCCCTTTGCACCGCCTCAACATACGTTTTATTGTCTCTGTTTTTACCAACACCGACGGAAACAATAGCTTTTGTAACGCGAGGGACAGCATGAATATTTTTTATTTGAAGAGACTGGGCAAGTCTTTTAGTTGTAGGAGTAATAATAGGCATAAGTCAAAAGTTATTCGATAATTGCCTTACAATGCTTACACACACGAGCTCGCACGCCATTTTCTCTCGTTATTCCAACTCGTGTTCCTTTTTTGCATTGAGTGCAAATGAGTTGAACATTCGCAATACGAATTGGAGCAGCAATGCTTACACGTTGGCCTTTTTGACCACCGCTTTTTGCCTTTACGTGTTTCTTTACCATATTTAAACCTTCAACTACTACTGTTGAAGCTTTCGGCAAAACCGCTAAAACTTTGCCTTTTTTTTGTGCATCCTTACCACGAAGAATTCGCACACTGTCGCCTCGTTTAATTTTTAGAAGAGTCGTCATAGAGTATTACCAAACTTCAGATGCTAAAGATACAATTTTTTGAAACCCCTTTGTTCGAAGTTCTCTTGCTATTGGACCAAACACGCGTGTCCCAACAGGCTCTTTTGATTCTTTTCCAACAATTACTGCTGCATTGTCATCAAAGCGAATCGCCGTTCCATCAGGACGTTTGTGCTCTTTTCGAACACGCACAATAACGGCACGCACTACATCACCCTTCTTTACCGTTGCTCGTGGTTCTGCAACCTTAACTGCAGCAACAACAATATCGCCAATATACGCATACCTACGATGCGTGGAGCCCAATACTCGAATCACTTTCACCATTTTGCCTCCAGAATTATCGGCAATAATTAGTTTTGATTCTTCTAAAATCATAGAGCAGTTCCTTTCTTCGGTACAACAACCCAGCGCTTGCGGGCAGATAGAGGTCTCGATTCTTGAATAGTGACCGTATCTCCAACAGAAAGACTATTACTCTCATCGTGAGCTAGGTATCGCTTTGTTTGCTTAATGCGCTTTCCATAGAGAGAATGAGCAATAACACGCACAATTTCAACAGCAACCGTTTTTTGCCCAGACTTGCTCACCACAACGCCGTCAAGCTCTCGCTTGTGCCGTACAATTTCAGTTGTGGTGGCTTGTTTCATAAAAATAGATTATGAATGAGAAAGCGTTGAAATGCAAGTACTAATTTGAGCAATCTCCTTTTTTATAACTCTAGCCTGTGCATGATTTTTATCTTTTCCAGAAGCAACCTCTTCTCGGACAAAATGCAACCTTTGACGAGCTTCTAAGAGCTTGTTATGTAATTCCGGAAGAGAAAGTTGTCGTAATTCTTGTATATTCATAGATATGTAATTATCCTACTTTTGCAACAAATTTCGTTTTTAAAGGAAGTTTTTGTGCGGCTAATCGCAATCCTTCCCGTGCTGTTTTTTCATCCATTCCATCTACCTCAAACATAATTCTTCCACGATGAACCACAGCAACAAAATGATCCACTGCTCCTTTTCCTTTTCCCATAGGCAATTCTTGCCCTTTCGCCGTAATTGGCTTGTCAGGAAATACTCGAATCCATATTTTTCCATTTCGCTTTGCATGGCGAGTTACCGCACGTCTTGCAGCTTCTAGCTGACGCGCACTTACCCATCTGCTCTCAATCGCCTTTAACCCATATTGGCCAAAATCAATCGTAAGCGCACCCTTTGACGCACCTCGGACAGAGCCCTTTTGGTGCTTGCGATGCTTTACTTTGCGTGGAATAAAAGACATAATTAAACAATTATTTTTTGATCGGCTTTGCAACTTTTTCGGACAAAGACGCTCTGCGTCTTGGTTCAACCTTTGCTTGTTTTACCTCTCTAATTGCTTCGCCCGGACGATCATCTTTTTCTACTTCATATTCACCACGGTTAATCCAAACCTTTACACCAATAGTGCCGAACGTGGTAAATGCTGCTCGCTCTGCATATGAAATATCTGCGCGAAACGTGTGCAACGGAACACTGCCATCTGCAAGCCATTCGCGACGTGCGATATCGGCTCCATTGAGTCGGCCTGCTACCGCAATACGGATTCCTCGAGCACCTGCTTGAAGTGAGCGTTGTACAGACTGCTTTAATACTCTTCGGTATGGCATTCGTCGTTCAATTTGGTCAACAACCTGAGTTGCAACAGCACTTGCATCTGTTTCGGGATTACGAATTTCTTGTACGTTAATGCGAAATTTTGTTCCTTTTCCAAACATTTTTTGTAAGTCTTTTTGAATTTTTTCAATTCCTGATCCGCCTCGACCAATAACAACAGCGGGTCGAGAAGTATGAATTGTAAGCACAGTCTCTCTCGTTTGGCGCACAAATTCAATACGGGAGATAGATGCGGAACGCAAATTCTTTTTTAAATAATTCCTAATTTTAATATCCTGAACCAAATTATCTCGAAAATCTTTTTTGTTATCAGAAAACCACTTGGCATCCCAGTTATGAAGAATGTTTCCTACTCGCAATATATTTGGATTTGTTTTTCGTCCCATAGGTAAATATGTGATTTTAATTATCCGATACTCTTTCTTCGATGCGTCTTTTTCTTGTCCGCACCTTGTTGATTCATTTTAATTTTTTGAAACGCTTGGGCTTTCTTATCTACTACAGCATCAACGCTGCGTTCTTCTGTATCATGCTTTTCTAAATGATCTTCATGATCATGACCTTCATGTTCTTTATCTTCTTTCTTCGCTTCTTTTTGTTCTTGTGCTACAAATTCATCTGTTGTTACAGTCTTAATTGCATCTTTTTTTGCCACCTTGCCCGCTGTAGCTTTAGTTAGACTTACTTCTCCTTCAACAATAACAGTAATATGCGCAGTACGCTTTAAAATAGCATGGGCCATTCCTTTTGCTGCAGGCATAAAACGCTTCATCACAAGCCCCTGGTTCACTAAAATACTCGCAACACGTAAATCCGCTTCTGGTATCTGTACATTATTTTTTGCATTTGCGACTGCACTTTTTAACACTTCAAGAATAAGTCCCGGAGCCTTTCCAACTGCAAAAGCAAGCTGATTTTGCGCTTCTACTGCAGACATACCCTGCACCATTTTTGCGTAAGGGCGGATTTTCCTAGGAGACATTCGCGTGTGTTTTTGTGTAGCAGATATTTTCATAGGCTACTTTTTAGCAGGCTTGGCTGCGGGAGCAGCTTTTGCCGTATCAACTTCTTTTTGCAACTTTCCACCATGACGCACAAATTTGCGCGTAGAAGAAAATTCGCCCAATTTATGCCCTACCATATCTTCCGTAATATGGACGGTAATATGTTCTTTGCCGTTGTGAACTCCAAATCGAAAACCAACCATTTCAGGAAAAATCGTTGAACGGCGAGACCATGTCTTTATAACAGTTCTGTCTCCAGCTTGAAGATTCTTGATTTTATCAAGAAGGTGCTGGTCAATAAATGGTCCTTTTTTAATTGATCGAGACATACAATTATATAAAAATTATTTCCTACGCTTATTCTTCCTTCTCTCTAAAATAAACTTGTCCGAATATTTTCCACTCTGACGAGTTTTTACTCCCAACGCATGCTTCCCCCATGGGGTCTTTGGATATTTCATACCAACGCTTTGATTACCTTCTCCACCTCCGTGTGGATGATCCACTGGGTTCATAGCTTTTCCTCGTACTTGCGGACGCATCCCAAGACGACGATTTCGTCCCGCAGATCCTATACGCTGATGACGCCAATCTGGATTGCTAACCTGACCTATTGTGGCATACGATTCCCGAGAAATCAAGCGAATCTCGCTCGATGGCATGCGTAGCTGCGCATATTCACCCTGCACGTCCATAAGAATACCGTACGAACCCGCTGATCGAAAAAATGATCCGCCACGTCCTGGTTTAATCTCAACATTAAACACAAATATTCCTGGAGTAATATGTTTTAGCTGCATACGGTTTCCTTCCTTTTCTGGTGTTTTTTCGTCTGCAATCATTAGGTCGCCTTCTTTTGCACCTTGCCAGGCAAGCACATAATTTCTGTCGCCATCAACATACAAAATACGAGCTAAATACGCACTGCGATTTGGGTCAAATTCAATATGTTCAACTTTGCCTGCAACGCCCAGCTTTTCCTGCCCGAATGCAATTGCTCGTATTCGTCGCTTCACACCGCCGCCTCTGTGGCGAGTTGTAATTTTTCCTTCCGATCCTCGCCCACTTGTTGCATGCTTAGAGACAAGAGAAGACTTCAAAGGTTCCCCTTTATACAGCTCAGTACGGTCTACAATAGACATTTTCTTTCGAGCTGCGCGGTTTGGCTTGTAATTTTTAATAGGCATAGGTTATTTCTTGTTTACAAGGCCTTGCACGTTATCTACGGTAACATAGGCTTTTTTCACACGGTTCGTTTTACCTTCCGTATTACCTCGGCGTCTTGTTTTTGGATGCGACAATGCAGTTCGCACACTTTTTACCTTCACTCCGAATCTAGAAAAAATAGCAGCTGATATTTGAGTCTTGGTAACATGAGGCAATACCGTAAACACCATCGTATTGTTAACTTGTTGCTTAATCCCTTTTTCGGAAACTAACTCTACCATGCCGATACGGCCAGTGGTAAACGCATGCGCATCTACTGTTTGCTTGCTTTTCTTTACAGTAGTTGAAGCAGCAGAAATTTTCTTTTTCTTTACTGGGGCAGATTTTTCATTCTTGCCGAGTATTTTTTTTGAGAGTGTTAAGAGTGACATAGGTATATACAGGTTATATAGTGCAACGAACTTCTAATGCTTTCAGAGCGCTTTCATCAACCCACACTGCGTGTGCTTCAACAATATCTTTTGGAATAACGGTAGATGCATTGCGAACGCGAATAGTTGGAATATTTGCAACAACCTTTGCAAGGCTACGATTAGCATCGCTTACAACAATTAACACTGATCGCAAATCTTTCACGTGTTTTGCCATTTCTTTAGTTTTTGTAGGAAGAGCTTCAGATAATTGCAATACAGATAAAGAGTTGTTATGCACATGCATTGCAAATGCACCAGATAGCGCGCGTCTGCGTTCCTTGAGCTGCGTTTTAGGGATGGTTGTCTTGCGACTTCGTGGGCCAAACGTAATACCACCACCTACCCAAAGTGGGGAACGAATAGAGCCATGACGTGATCTGCCAGTTCCTTTTTGCTTCCATGGCTTGCGACCACCGCCTTGTACTTCAGATCTGCCTTTTGTATGCGCCCTACGAATACGCATGCGCTTGTGCGTTGTATGAATAGTTCGTGCAATAAGAACTGGAAGAGCTTCCGTAAAGAATTCTGGTACAACAACCATGTCGCTAGACTTTTTTCCAAGGGTAAGAACCGCCAGCTTTTGCGCAGGCGTCGTAGCGTTTCTCCCCCTGCCCGAGGGGGAGTTAGAGGGGGTGGGAGAAGCGACACTCGTTGAAGCGGGCGCCTTTACTTTCTTTACCATTTTCTTTTTAGCAATCTTTGTCATAGCTTATTTTTTTTCTCAATACCACGAATCTCAACAACGCTGCCTCGGCGACCCGGCACAGCTCCTTTTACTGCAACTAAATTTTGCGTAGCATCAATTTGTATAACCTCCAGATTTTTCACCGTAACTTGATCAGAACCCATTCTTCCTGCCATACGCATACCTTTCATTACATGCTGTGGAAATCGCGATCCAATAGATCCAGGTCTGCGAAGCACGTGCTTATGTCCATGACTCTTCGGGCCACCCTTAAAATGATGACGCTTTACAACTCCGGCGTACCCTTTGCCTTTCGATACGCCAGTCACTTCAATTGCATCACCTATTACAAATTGGTCTACACCAACCATAGATGCATCTGCAGGCATTTCTCCATGAAATTCCTTTCGAGCTGCAAATGTTTCAGTATCAATTTTTGGGGTTCGCTTCTCTCCAAGTTTCGCTCCCTCTTTTTTCGGAAGTGCAAGTTGGACAGCGGCGTACCCATCTTTTTCTACGGTGCGGCGGATAGTAATAAAGTTAGGAAGTGCAGAAATTAAAGTAACCGGAATAACATCACCGTTAGGAGAAAATACCTGAGACATACCAACTTTTCGACCAAGTAGCGCTTTCATGATTGTAGATTCGCATGTGTTCTTAAGTAAGTAAGAAATTTAACCCACGCATGGGTATTTCTTAAGATAGAACATCTCTCCAAAAAACGCAAATAAATACTGGGGATTATTCGCATATATTATCGTTGTCATCCCGGGCCACGACCCGAGATCCACGTCCGCCCGCTGAATTGACTGGTCGATTTGTAAAATGGATAAAAAAAACCGGGATCTTGGTAGAAACCCGGCGTCCGACTACTGCGCTCTTTAGATTGAACTAACTATAATGATTCCACCTCCATATATCTACCATGATTAAAACGAGCTGAAAACCCACAAGCCCTAATCCACACAACATAGGGATAATGCAACAAATTTCTAGCATAGCTTTTTATGCCTTCTCTCTAATGTTTCAAGAACAAAACTGGTAAACCTATACCAGCCACTCTTTTGAGTGTACACCCTATGACCATTTCTGTCAAGTGCGACTTTTATAAGCGTACAAATACCAAAAAACCCCGCATATAAAGCGAGGTTTTTTGTCGTAGGCCGTAGCCGTAAGCTAATGCAGCTAACGAAGCTATAAGCTAATGAAGCTAGTTAGATCGTCTTCATCGAAACATCCACACCTGCAGGAAGATTCAAACTCATAAGAGTGTCTATTGTGCGAGGGGTTGATTCAATGATATCGATCAAGCGTTTGTGTACGCGGATTTCGTACTGGTCTCGTGCATTTTTATGCACAAACGTAGAACGGTTCACCGTGTACTTTTTCTTGCTCGTAGGCAACGGAGTCGGGCCGGCAACTTTTGCGCCTTCCCGCTCTACCGCTTCCATAATTTGCTTCGCAGACTGATCGATCAATTTATGATCGTACGCCTTCAGCTTGATGCGAATACGAGGTGGCACTACCTCTGGAGCTGCTTCTGATTGTACAGTATCAGACATTACTCAAGAATTTTTGTAACAATTCCAGCTCCAACCGTTCTGCCACCTTCTCGGATAGCAAATCGCATTCCATCTTCCATGGCAACCTTAGATCCAAGCTCAACAGTGATGCTGATATTGTCTCCTGGCATTACCATTTCTGTTCCTTCTGCTAGGTATACTTCTCCAGTTACGTCTGTAGTTCGAACATAGAACTGTGGCTTGTATCCTTTGAAGAATGGAGTGTGACGTCCGCCTTCTTCTTTAGTTAACACATACACTTCCGCTTCAAACTTTTTGTGCGGGGTAATGCTTCCTGGCTTTGAAACCACCTGTCCACGTTCAACTTGTTCTTTCTTTAAGCCTCGAAGAAGTACTCCAGCATTGTCTCCTGCTCGTCCTTCATCAAGTTGCTTGTTGAACATTTCGATACCTGTAACAACAGACTTTTGCGTATCTTTAATTCCAACGATTTCTACTTCATCGTTAATCTTAATAAGTCCACGCTCAATACGACCAGTTACTACCGTTCCTCGTCCTTCAATAGAGAATACGTCTTCAATAGAAAGCAAGAAAGGTTTGTCTACGTCTCGTACAGGTTCTGGGATTGCTTCATCCAATGCTGCAATTAAGTCAACAATAGGCTTTGCATCAGCATCATCAGCAGTCTTTACTACCAATGCTTTCGTAGCGCTTCCTCGGATAATACGAGCGTTAGCTCCATCATATTCGTACTTTGTTAGAAGTTCTCGAACTTCTTCTTCCACCAAATCAACAAGTTCAGGATCATCAACAAGGTCAACCTTGTTTAAGAACACTACGATTGTAGATACCCCTACCTGACGAGCTAGCAAAATATGCTCGCGAGTTTGTGGCATTGGCCCATCTGTTGCTGCTACTACAAGAATTGCACCGTCCATTTGAGCGGCACCAGTGATCATGTTCTTGATATAGTCGGCGTGTCCAGGACAGTCAACGTGCGCGTAATGACGATTTTCAGACTCATATTCGCAATGAGCAGTAGAAATGGTAATTCCACGAGCCTTAGATTCTGGTGACTTATCAAGGTCATCAATGCTCATAAGCTTTTTAACTCCACCTTTCATGTTCATCACATGAAGTATTGCTGCCGTTGTAGTAGTCTTTCCATGATCCACGTGACCAATGGTTCCGACGTTTACATGCGGCTTGTTTCGAACGAATTTTTCAACAGCCATAGCGTGTAAAAATATAAAAAATAATAAAATGCCTCACTTGGCGTTTTACCCAGCTCGTAAAAACGAACCGCCTCAAGGTCTGTATATTTGTAACAGATACTTGTTTAGAAGTCAAAAAAAGCCGAGACCTACACATATTGTGTAGTATCTCGGCTGGGGTGGATTCTCGTTGATCCTGGAATGAACTAATCCGGAAGGGTAAGCAGGTGATCGTAGAGATCTTTCGCGACTCGCAGAAAGTTATCTGGTTCCGCCACTACGTACTTATCACACAGCTCGTTAGCTTTCTTGTTTTGCCCTACACGCGTATGCGTAGCAAGAAAACCAAGTATCCGTTCCGCGTTTTTTTTAACTTCTGGCTCGTGCTCTTGGAGTAATACTCCAAATTTAATTAGCCTCGCCCATTGATACACGGCGGGCAATATTTCCAGACAGCAGGGCAGGGTTGCAGCAACGCTATAAGGAAACGTATAAAAGGATTGACGCACCTCCTGAGTACGGCTCGCAACAGTTGCCGACCCTATTTCATGAAACTTGGGCAATGCGTATTGCTGTGCATCAAACTCCAGCGGTGCAGACAGAAATTCTGCAACATCTTGCATTAGCTTGTTTGGAACCGTCTGCAGTATTTGCAACCGTTCATGCACATACCTTTTCCAATACGTGCTCACCAATGATTGGTGCGCATGCCGTAACTCATGGATAAAAATGAACTTTTGACGAACATGTTCCTTGCTGAAGAACTTTTCAGTCAAGACCACGTGTGCAAAAGGTGACGTAGAAAATCCGGCACTTGCTCCATTTTTATCAGAGAAACGTTTGCGAATCGTTGCACTCGCTAATGTTGCATCGTGAGCTTGAAACTGCAACCGCGGCAAATCATTTTCACTGACTGCCAGATCAATACTTGCATCAACGATGAGTTCATTTACGTCTTCCCTTCGAGAAGGCAAGGCAATAATAGACAAATATTCACTCATTTTCCTGTTCCCTTTTGCGATAGGTTAAAGATCAATCCAAATGTAGACTGACACTATACTTACTACACTCTTGATATTTTGTCAATAATCATTATTTGACAGTTTATTATTCATGGTTTATCATGCAATTTAGAAATTCATATCAAAACAAATTGAACATTACAATTAAAGGGGTTATGAAATGTCTCATAAATCGCATCGGTCGGGTGGTAAGATTAGCGGAAACCACACGACCCTGATTCCAACCGCAGGAATTCTCGTCGATATAGCAGTACTAGACGAAGAGGTAACCAAAGTCCATCTGGGTCATATTAGTCCTAAGTTGTCCCCGATTCATGGCTTGGTTCGAGTGAAGTTTAAGTTTGATCTAGGAAGTCTGCTGTTACTAGTGCGTTGCAACACCTCAGCCCAAGAAATTCGTATTTATACAAACGACGTATTAAAAACTCAACACAACCTTGCAAGGTCAGCACGAGATAACAAAATCGGTATCTCGTTCAAATAAAAGAAGCTACTCAAAAACCAACATTTACTCCTGAAGCAACCACAATGGTTTGTATAGGGAGTTTTTATTTTACCAAAAAACCAATCCAGCTACCGCGCTTTTTCCAGTTTTGTTATTCTCTCACCATGGTTATATACTTCAAATTCCAAGTTCTTAACTTTGCGCAACTCAGTCGTGAGAGAGCTTACTGAATCGGTATTAACTTCAATTTTCTTTTCTAGCCGCTCATTCGTTTCCCGCTGTTCTTTTCGAAATTCATCAAACTCGTATCTGAGTCCACCAACGTTTTTTTCGATACCGCTAACTTGTTCTCGCAGACCACCAACTTGTTTCTCAAGTCCATTAGCTTGTACCTGTAAACCACCAACTTGTTTTTCTAGTCCACCAACCCGTTTTGTTAAGCCCCCAACTTGTGTTTTAACACCTTTTATTTCCTTCTTCTGCTCCTGCAACTCTTTAAACATTTTACCAAAAAAATCTTTGATCATTTCCATGCCTTCAGTCCATTGAGATTGGGTTACGAACGAGTCAGTTGCAGAAGTTTTTTTATTCTTTGCCATGTACAAAAAGTATACTTCTTTTTTCAGAGGCTCGCACTTTAATCCTGCAAATCTGGCGCAAGGTCTCCTTTTAGTGGTTCAAAACGGATACGAGAATCGTGAGCAGCTTCGGGATTTTCTGAAATTTTGGGAGTAAATAACATATCATCATCTAACGATACTGTTACATCATCTAGTGCTTCCTCTTCTTCTAATTCTTGTTTCAGTGCATACGCAAGCGCAATGTCGCGATTTATTCTATCTAGCACATCGTCTTGCAATGAAATATCTATATGTTTTCGAATGGCGCGAGATACTGATTCTGCTTGCGGAAGTGTTAACTGCTGTTCTTGCGACTTTACTTGCTGCCCTTCAAATGCTTCTTTAGAAGCGAGCACAAACTGATTTCCATCTTCGTCGGTAAACGAAAACGTTCCGCCTAAATCTTGTAATACATGCAAAATTGGTTGGAGTGTTTCTTTCAGTGGTTTTTGTTCGTGGTGCATGTATTAAAAATATATCGAGAAATAAAAATGCGCAAACGTTTTCCCCTCTTTACGAAGGAGGGGTTAGGGGAGGTTAGGTGAGAACGCGAACGCGCTTCTCCCACACCAGCCCTCACCCACCCGCCTGTTGGCGAGGTGCCCTCTCCCCCATATGGGTAGAGGGGAGCGACGTTTCACCAAAAGCTAATGAAGCTAAGGCAGCTAACGAAGCTAGTGAAGCTAATTTATTTCTTCGCCGCAGTGCCTACAATTGCTTCTTGAACGTTTCTTGGAACTTCTTGGTAGTGGTCAAAATGCATGGAGTAATTTGCTCGCCCCTGGCTCATCGAACGAATTTGCGTAGCGTATCCAAACATTTCTCCAAGTGGCACCGTTGCGTCTATCACTTTTAAATTTATTCGGTCATTGATTGCAAGAATTTGTCCTCGACGAGAATTTAAGTCGCCCACTACGTCTCCCATATAGTTTTCTGGGGTAATGACTTCTACTTTCATAATCGGCTCAAGAAGAACAGGGTCTGCGGCGCGCATACCATCTCGAAACGCCATAGCTCCGGCAATTTTAAAGGCAATTTCAGAGGAATCTACATCATGGTAGCTTCCATCAAACGCAGTAGCTTTAATATCAACAACAGGGAACCCTGCAAGTACTCCATTTTTCGAAGCTTCTTCTACACCCTTTCCGATTGCAGGAAGATACTCTTGTGGAATAACTCCACCCTTAATTGCTTGTTCATATTCAACGCCAGCTCCGCGCTCTTGTGGCTCCAAGCGAATCCATACATGGCCGTACTGCCCACGTCCTCCCGATTGCTTGATATACTTTCCTTCTGCTTCCACTGTTTTGCGAATGGTTTCTTTGTATGCAACTTGTGGCTTTCCGACGTTCACTTCCACTCCAAATTCTCGTTTCATACGATCCACAATAATTTCCAAGTGGAGTTCTCCCATTCCTTCTATAATCATCTGCATTGTTTCTGTATCCGTATGTGCTCGAAGCGTAGGGTCTTCTCCAATAAGAGCCTTCAGTGCCATTCCCATCTTTTCTTGGTCAGCTTTCGATTTTGGTTCAATCGCAAGCGAAATAACAGGCTCATGACCTATGATGCGTTCCAAAATAATTGGACTATCTTCTGCACAAAGCGTATCGCCCGTAGTAGTTGCCTTCATTCCGACCAAGGCGCCAATTCCTCCAGCAGAAATTTCTCCTACTTCTTCCCTATCGTTTGCATACATGCGAAGTATTCGGCTTATACGTTCTCGTTTTCCAGTTGAAGAATTTAACACATACGAACCGGCTGTTAACTTCCCTGAATACACTCGGAAGAATGTGAGCTGACCAACATACGGATCTGTAGCAATTTTGAACGCGAGCGCAGCAAACGGTTCAGAATCTAACGGTTTTCGAGTTAGAATTTTTTCTGGGTTATCCACATCTATTCCTTCAATAGCTGGTACGTCTGCGGGGGAAGGTAAATAGTCCACTACTGCATCAAGCATTTTCTGCACTCCTTTATTCTTGAGCGCAGTTCCGCACAAGACGGGCACAATAAGCCCTGCAACTACACCTTTGCGAAGCGCAGCGTTTAATTCATCAACGGAAATATCTTTTCCTTCTAAATACTTTTCCGTAAGCGCGTCATCGAGCCCTGCGATTTTTTCTACCATTTCTGCGCGGTGCATTTTTGCTTCTTCTACTAATTCCGCCGGAATTTCTTTTTTCTCAATTTGAATTCCCATTTCACCTTCAAAATACCACGCTTGCTCGGTTAACAAATCAATAATACCTCCAAAGTTTTCTTCCTCCCCAATGGGGAGTGTTAATACAACGGTGTTTTTTGTAAGACGTTCGTGAATAGAATCTAATACTTTCCAGAAGTTTGCACCTGTTCTATCTAATTTATTCACGAAACATAACCGAGGCACTTTATGCACATCTGCTTGACGCCATACGGTCTCAGATTGTGGTTCTACTCCTGCAACACCATCAAACACCACCACTGCTCCGTCGAGTACGCGAAGACTTCGTTCTACTTCAACAGTAAAATCTACGTGACCAGGTGTGTCGATAAGATTGAGACGATAATCGCGCCAAAAGGCCGTTGTTGTTGCAGAAGTAATCGTAATACCACGCTCTCGCTCCTGTTCCATCCAGTCCATAACAGTATCCCCTTCATGCACTTCCCCAATTTTATGGGTAAGACCAGTATAAAAAAGCACGCGTTCAGAAACCGTAGTTTTTCCTGCGTCAATATGAGCAATAATTCCAAAATTGCGAACCTTATCAATAGTAACCTGCGGAAATTGCTTCGTTGCCATATTAGTCAGGCTCCTACCGTGCGAAATGAGAGAACGCGCGGTTTGCTTCTGCCATGCGATGCATGTCTTCCCGCTTTTTCATTGCTCCGCCCGTTTTTTGAGATGCCTCTACGAGTTCAGCAGCCAGCTTCTCAGCCATAGATCTGCCACCTCGGCTTCTTGCAGCATCACGGAGCCAACGCATAGAAAGCGTATCGCGTCTCGCAGGGCGCACCTCTTGTGCTATTTGATAATTTGCGCCACCTACTCTGCGCGCCTTTACCTCGAGTACTGGGGCAACATTTTTCAGCGCAGTATCAAATACCATGAGCGGATCGTTTTTTGTTGTATTTGAAATGATTTCCAACGCTTCATATATAATGCGCTGAGAAACACTCTTTTTGCCGTCATACATCATATAATTAATAAATTTTGACAGCGCCATATTCCCGAATTTTGGATCAGGTTTTAAATATTTCTTATTCTTATATACTCGTTTTTTTCGTGGCATAAATAGTGTTATTCGGATTTAGGTTTCTTTGCTCCGTATCTGCTTCGTCCTCGTCTGCGAGCCTCTACTCCAACCGTGTCGAGTACTCCTCGCACTACGGTATATCGAACTCCAGGTAAGTCTTTCTTTCTTCCTCCTCGAATTACAACTATAGAATGCTCTTGCAAGTTGTGGCCTTCACCGGGAATAAACGCGGTTACTTCCATTCCATTCGTTAAACGAACTCGCGCAACTTTTCGAAGTGCAGAGTTTGGCTTCTTAGGAGTCATTATTTTTACCTGTAAGCAAACTCCACGCTTAAATGGGCTACCCTTCTTAAACGTAGTAGGACGGTCCGTTAACACGTTAAAGCCTTTCAAGAGCGCGGGAGCTTTTGACTTCTTTGTCTTCCATTGTCGTCGTTTGCGGACAAGCTGGTTAATCGTTGGCATTTATGTACTATAGATAAGCCGACAAAAAAAGTCAAAGCAGGTTTATTAGTTCAGAAACGGAAACTCCCATCATAATGCTCGTAAGGGTAATTGCGGGTAAAAATACTGCATTAGTCAGGAACCCCGGAAAAAAAATAATAACACCAAACACGACAAACATCCCATATCTCTCAAGCATAGCAATAATGTCAGGTCGTTTTTCTAAAAAAATAAAGAGAATTTTAGAACCGTCAAGGGGGGGAATGGGCAAAAGGTTAAAAAGCATCAAAAAGGTATTTGTAAGCCCTATTATAAGAAAAAGATATGGCAACGCAGTATTGGGAGAAGAAATGCGAAATAATGCTCCGCAGATGATTAATATAAGAAAATTTGCCGCCGGACCAGCTAACGCAACGAGGAGTGGGCCATATTTTCCATACTTCAAATTATAGTAATTCACAGGTACCGGCTTTGCCCAGCCAAATAACACACCCGCCTGGGTTATAAGAAGAATTCCAGGAATAATAATAGTTCCCCATAAATCAATGTGCTTTATAGGATTTAGGGATAATCTGCCCGCATATTTTGCTGTTGGGTCCCCCAACCAATTCGCCACGTATCCATGAGAAACTTCATGAAAAACAACGGCAATACCGATCGCCAGTATAGACGTAAGTAACGAAAGCCCCTCCGGAGCAGCTAATATACTAAACATATTTGCATTTTAGCATGATAGCTTCTATAGTAAAACCTATTCTATGGCACGTATATGCGACATCTGCAAAAAGGGTAAAACAATGGGCAACATGAAGAAACTGTTGCGCGGTCATTATAATATAACCGGCAGACGGTCATTTAAGCCAAACTTGCAGTCTATCAAGCACGAAGGCAATCGCGTCCTTGCTTGCGTAAGATGCATCCGTACAAAGTCCAAAAACGCAGCCGTATAAAAAGAAAAAGAGCGAAGCAAGATTAAATCTTACTTCGCTCGGAATAACGCTTGAATGATGTAAATGTGCTATCTGGGCTTTTCAGACCGCGCGTCCGTACGTCTACCCGTAGTCCACTGGATCGGCGGCAGCTGGCGCGCTTCATCCTGTTTTCGCTGATTTTCTTCTTCTCTACGCAGAGCTGCAACCCTTTGACTTTGCGCAACGCGCTGCAAGTTGGCCAATACCCTTGTTGAATGTGCCGACATCTTCAAAACCCCTCTTAGGTTCTATCAAAATTAGAGAAGAGACCCTTTCTCTACTCTGATAAGCATTATACTCCTATTTTTAACTTTGTCAGCTATTTCTGACAAAATGCACTGTTAGTCTTTTGGTATACTATACAGCCATGGATACTACAGCAAATTCTCAACAAGAACGAAAACAACGAGCAGAAATTATCCACAAAGAACTGGAACGCCTATTTCCTGGTGAGCTTGCTACGCCACTACACTACGAAACTGACTTTCAACTTTTGGTTGCTGTTATTCTTTCTGCACAATGCACAGATGACAGGGTAAATATTGTTACGAAAGATTTGTTTCAGAAATATACATCTTTAGATAGCTTTGCGCATGCAAATGCTCATGATTTAGAACGAGCAATATTCTCAACGGGCTTTTACCGAAACAAAGCAATGGCAATTATTGATAGTGCTGTAATTATTCAGGAAAAATATAAGTCTAAAGTTCCCGGAACCATGCAAGAATTACTGCAATTGCCGGGAGTTGGCAGAAAAACCGCAAACGTCATACTTGGGCATTTATTTAAGAAAGTGGAAGGAATTGCAGTAGATACACATGTTATTCGATTATCAAATAAATTTGGCCTCACGGAATCCAAAAATCCAAATACTATTGAAAAAGATTTGTGTGAAATCTTGCCTCAAGAGCACTGGTGGAATTTTTCGTATCGCTTAAAAGCATATGGCAGAAAATACAGCCCAGCATGGAAAAAGCATGACCAGGACGACCCGGTGAGCGTTGCGCTACTCCAATATTCCGTCTAAGTTTACGTCGTATAATACTTGCTCTTGTAAAAGTCTGTATGAAATAATTTCGCTCTCGGTGAACCATAGCGGAATTTCCCTCTTTGCTTCCTCGGGACTATCGGAACAATGAATAAGGTTACGAACGGCTCGATTATCAAGACTGGAAAGCGCGTACGAGTCTACGGTTAAATCTCCGCGAATTGTTCCAACATCAGACGTTGCAGGTTCTGTGTCACCTACAAGTTTTTTTACGATTGCAACTGACTGGTTGCCCTCTATAACAAATGCAAGAACTGGCCCCGATGTAAAAAAGGCGACATTCGACTTAATAATATCTTTTCCGTATTCCATAACTTCCTTTTCGATGGGCATTCCGTGTGCTTTTCTGTCTTCAGTTACGCGTGTTCCCTTTTTCATAAACCATTCTTCATCTTTATTATAGTGCTTCCAGCATTGGTCAGCTTCGGGCACCAAAAACTTAATCGCTACAAACTTGAGCCCAGTACGTTCGAGGCGCGCCATGATGTCTCCCATTAATGAACGCTGTACTCCATCTGGCTTTATAATGACTAATGTTTGTTCTTTTATCATAGGTGTATTACTTCTTGATACATAATTCTTGCAAAAAAGGCAAATGTGTTTTTCCGTTACACGAAATTCGCCATGAATTCCCTACAAATAGTATCGAAACAGTGCCTTGCGTATCTGTACGAAATATCTGAGTGCTTGCAAGCCGAGAAAGCACTTCTTTCGTAGGATGACCATACGTATTTGTAGCACTAACTGAAATTAATGATGCAGAAGGAGAAGTAGCGGAAAAAAACGCATCCGTTGTAGATGTTTTACTCCCATGATGACCGACTTTTAGTATATCTACGTCAAACGCATCAGCAGGCACTCGGGAGAGTATTTGCTTTTCTATCCCGGATTCTGCATCTCCGGTAAGCAAAAACGAAATAGGCTTTTTGCCCCTTGGCGCAATATCTGCACGCATAATAACAGACGCGTTATTCGATTTACTCTTTGCAAGCCTCTGCCACTCCCCGCCTGGTATCGGAGACATAACCCGAAGGGTCAGAAAACCAGCCCGGACACTCTGGCCGTACCATGCGTAGCGGTACGGAATATTTTTTTGCGTAAGCATATCAATAAACTGCTTTTTTATATCCGTAGTAGTTGCCGTATGCATCGGCATCAGCACCATACCAACATCATATGTATTTAATACATGGGAAAGCCCTTCTACATGGTCCCGATCAAAATGGGTAGCAATTACAACTTCAATTGTCCTATCAAATAAAGGCATTTCTTCTGCAAGGCGTGTTAAAACTTCCGAACCTGGCCCCCCATCAACTAATACTTGTATCGATTTTTCTTGAAACAGCAACGAATCTCCCTGCCCAACATCAAGCATGTGCATACCCGGCGTGCTAGGAAGCAAAATCATGCTGATTGCTACAACACACAAAAGCAGCAGTGCGTTCAACAAAGGCATATTCATATCCACCACTGCCGCCAAGAAATCTTATGCCACTTCATAATAACTATGATACCAAGCATGAGCACAGCATAATATAATCCAATACCCCACAATGGGAACAAAATATTTTCAAAATGCCCATAGGGAATGCTTGCGCATAGTCTGGCCACAAAAAGTATCCATGCAAGAAGCAGGTGAACAACAAAAGCGATCATGAGCGCAAATGGAAATGCAAATGCTTGGAGAACGAGTGCTATGAGCACTGCATACGTTACAAGCGGCAACAGAGGAATAACGACTATATTGGTAATAATTCCAACTAAAGAAACAGTTCCAAAATAATACAATGTGAGTGGTGCAGTTGTGAGCGTTGCCCCAAAAGATACCGCACATAATGTGAAAATAGCTTTAAGATACGGAGCAACTCGAATCCTTCTCGTGAAAAAAATTGCAATTCCTATGCCACAAACAGCAGTAACGGAAAGCTGGAATCCAATTGTATTAATGATACGTGGAGACGATGTAAGCAATACGGCGAGTGTAAGAAAAATGACCGTTAAAGTCCCCGTAAGTGCTCGTACGTGATACGCCAGCACATATAACGTCCAGAATACACCTGCACGGACTGCGGACGCAGGGAAGCCCACTGATGCGATGTATACCCAAAGCAAACTAAAAATTAATATAGAGCGAATAAACCCTGGTATTTGAAAAATACTTATACAGACTGTAAGTACGATTGCGATTATAGAAACATGCAAACCCGATATAGAAAGAATATGCGTAATGCCGCTATTTCGATATACATCTTTTATTTCCTTCCCAATTCCGCCCTGATCCCCAGTGAGCATAGCAACAAGCAAAGAACTGTCTGGTTCTCGAAAAAGAGTTGTGAGCAAAGATGCAATTCTGACGCGAAAGGTATCGATGTATACATCTTTTTTTTGTAAAATTTTTACCTCAGCATTTTTAACCACAAAAGAAACATTTTCATCACGAAGAAACTCCGCATATTCCGGTATTCCACTAAAAGCATCTTCGGGTGTTTCTTGCTTCCCACTAATTTCCACAATGCTACCGCGCACAAGCACCGGAAATCGCGGCGCGTACACTAAGCGTAAGCAACCATTTTCTTGCGTGAACACATATCGTGCCTGGGTTGGTGCAAGTGCGATTGTTTTTGTAAGCGTTGCAGTACTTTTTTCAGAAGCCTGGCAATTACTAGTTTGCATCGCATCTTTTTGTGCACCATAAAAATACCCAAGTAAGAACAAAAGCGCAGCTGCTACGGCAGTGGGCACATTTACGCGCATAAAACACCTACAATAATCCCAACTATCCAACTACCAACCAGAAGCGCGATATTCTGTCGCATACCCTTGTAGGGTACACTAGCGACGAGTTACTCAATAGGCTCGTCAGTTTGAGTTTGCTTCCGTTCTCTCATTTTTCTACGAATGAACGTAGGAACTTCCAAGTCTTCCTCTTCTGCACTGCCAAATTTTTGAGGTATAGTATTTTGCCTATTCATCGGAGACATACTTTGCCCATATGGTGACCGAAGTGGTTGCGGTTGTCGTGGTGCTTCTTGTTGGATCGGCATATGTTGTGCAGGCATATATGCTGCATTTTGGCTTGGCCGCACCATACTTTGCGGCTTATCAAAACCGGTTGCAACTACAGTAATTTTCATTTCGCCTTCCTCAACTTGATCTGAATCCATAACAGCCCCAAAAATAACCTTTGCATGAGGGTCAGCATGCTCTGTAATCGTTCTTGCGACAGCCTCCACTTCATACATGCGCAAATCTGGACCAGCGGTAATATTAAACACAATACCCTTTGCTCCATCTATAGTAATATCAAGCATGGGGCTATCAATTGCAGCACGAGCTGCCTCTATTGCCCGGTTTTCCCCAGACGCTCTCCCAATACCCATAAGCGCAGATCCTGCATTTTGCATAATAGCTTTAATGTCTGCAAAGTCTACGTTTACCATTCCATGGTGAGTAATTAAGTCCGAAATACCCTGAACTCCTTGCCGCAACACATCATCAACTACGCGAAATGCATCTATAAGGCTGGTTTTCTTATCAATTATTTGGAGAAGTCTATCGTTTGGGATAACCACAGAAGCATCTGCTCTGCTTTGCAATTCTACCAGCGCTTCTTCGGCAAGTGTCATTCGTTGTTGTCCTTCAAAAGAAAAAGGTTTTGTAACAATAGCCACTGTTAAAGCGCCAACCTCGCGTGCAATTTCAGATACTACGGGAAGTGCACCTGTAGCCGTTCCTCCGCCGAAACCTCCAGCAGTAAATACCATATCGGAACCTTTAAGAAGTTCATAAATTTCTTCTCGACTTTCTTCTGCTGCCTGTTGCCCGAGTGCTGGGTTCATTCCTGCCCCAAGGCCTCGCGTTACGGTTTGCCCAATGTGCAGTTTTGTAGGTGCACCCGAATAATGGAGCGCCTGTGCGTCGGTATTTACTGCAATAAATTCTACTCCTTTTATATTCGCCTGGATCATTCGATTGAGCGCTGCGTTTCCGCCACCGCCAATGCCAACAACCTTAATGTTCGCTACGTTTTCAATAGTGGGCCGTTTGAGTGGCATATACTATTCATCGTACGAACGAAAAAAAGAATGTCAACACAAAGTGGTGTTCATCTCGAACACACTTGGTGTTCGTAACTCAAGGAAGAAACGTTTTTGCCCAGCCTCGAACCTTAGAAAGTGTTGCGCCAATGTTCGGTAAACGTATCGAGGAATGAAAAGATGGTCTGCTTTCTTGCTCTATTGCAAAATGTATAAGCCCGATACCAACACTATATTCTGGTTCATCGGTACCGTCAGCTAACCCCCCAAGTATTGCAGGGCGACCAATACGGACAGGAAGGCGAAGCTTCTTTTTCGCAAGATCTACGAGCCCTTCCATGTGTGCCCCTCCACCAGTTAAAATAACTCCAGCAGGGAGAATGCCACTCCGTCCAATTGACTTCAGTTCACGGTCAACAAACGAAAGTAGTTCATCGAGCCGAGCACTAATAATATTCGCGACTTCTCGTCGTGAAATAGTTTCTTGTTCACTGTCTTCTCCTTCTATAGAAATTGTTTCATTTTGATGTACGTCAGAAGGAACCGCGGTACCGTGAGAAACTTTTAGTGCTTCAGCAATCTCAATAGATGTCCGTAGGCCAATAGCGATATCGTTCGTAATGTGAGAAGTGCCAACTGGCAACACACTTGTATGTAACAGCACGTGTTCCTCATACACAACCATGCTCGTGGTGCCTGCACCCAAATCAACCAACACAACACCAAGTTCCTTTTGTCGCTTATCCAGAACCGCAAGGGCACACGCAAGAGGCGCGAACACAAAATCTTCAATATGAACTCCTGCCTGATTCACAACCTTGGTAAGATTTTTAATAAACGGTACCGAACCTTCGATAACGTGCGCCTCTACTTCAAGTCGGACACCTGTCATGCCTACTGGGTCACTAATATGCTCCTGACCATCAACAATATAGTTTTGCGGTAGCACATGAAGTATTTCCCTATTTTGAGGCAGCGAAATTGCCTGCGCAGCATTAATAACGCGGTCTACATCATCTGTTGTTATCTCCCCATCTGCTCTGCTTACTGCAATAATTCCACGCAAGTTATGAGAAGTGAGGTGTGACCCGTTAATACTTACATATGCTTTTTCTACCATAACCCCAGATACCCGCTCTGCCATGTCACGAGCTTCGCCAAGGGCAGCAACTGCCTCTTCCACATCTGTAATAACACCTCTTTGCATGCCGCGCATTTGCACAACACCTACACCGAGAATTTTTACTTCTTCGCTGCCCAGTTCTTTTTGGGCTACTAGTACACGCACAGCACTCGAGCCTATATCAATACCTATAAATGTGTGGGGAGTCTTCATAGTGCTATACGTAAAAAATTAGCGCAGGAAGTAATATCAATATTCCTACAATACATGCACCTATACTTGCGAGCAAAACCGCTCCAGCAGCCATGTCTTTCACGTCCCGTATTTTTTCGCTAAATTCCGGATGAACTATATCCGATAATATCTCAAATGATGTGTTAATGATTTCCAGTGTAATAACAAGTATAATCGCAAGCACAAGAACTGCCATATGAAAGAATGGCAAACGGAGATATAGCATCGCGCACACAACAAGTGTTCCTATAACAACTTGGACGCGTACATTTATTTCTCGAACAAAAACACCCTTTAGCCCAAGGAATGCAAAAGAAATGGCTTCAAAAATAGTACTGCTACGATGCCACTGATTCATATTCATACCTATTAGTATACATCGGAAAGTGAAATCGCTACGAATCCACATGCAAGTAAAATTTCCCGTTCCGCTTCTTTCATGATAAATGAATCCTTTTTTGATGCTTCATGATCCATTCCACACACGTGAAGTACCGCATGTGTTACAAGAAGCGCTACGTAATCGCGAATTGCAATACCGCGAGTCTCAGCTTCAGCACGCGCAACCTCCATGCAAATTGCAATGTCATGATCTCCTTCTGGTTCATATGAAAAGGTAAGTATATTCGTCGGAATATCTTTATTTCGGTATTCCTTATTTAATCGCTGTATTTCTTCCACTCCTACACATCTCATTGCAACTTCGTCATCAGCAACGTTACGTTTCATACGAGCCGCCTGCCAAAGATTCTCTAATTCACTCTTGGTAAGTGGAAAATCTTTGCAACCTGAAAACACGAACATAATTGATGCGTCGAACTACAACTTATCGTTTGGGGAAGCAATAAGAGGATTATATCCACGAGTTATTTCTTCTCCGTCAGAATAGCCATCTTTATCCGTATCCGGATTAAAAGGATCTGTTCCAAATTTTCGCTCATCCGGATCGGGAAACCCGTCATTGTCTGAATCTAATTTTCCCGAACCCAACGGATTATATCCGTTCCGCACTTCATCGCCATCTAAATAGCTGTCACCATCAGTATCCGGGATATTAGGATCTGTTCCATAGTACCTCTCTTCTGCGTTCGTGAGCCCGTCATTATCAGGGTCTGCAAGATCAGATGTGTCATTTGAAAGTATTTCTGGTACCAAAACAGGCATTCCAATTTCAGCTGGGGCAATACTTGTTACTGGAACAGGGCTATACGTAGGTATAACGGTTGATACTGGCTTTGTAAATAATCCGTATACAAGAAAAACCACTGCGACAAGCGAAACAACGGCAATAAATATGCCAATACTAATAAACACCCACCTGGCTGCATGCCTGCTCTCCATTGCATGCTTCGTAACAGATATTGGAGCAACGCCTATAGGTGACGGAATACTTTTCAAAGGCGCAAATGGGTCAGGAATATCAAACCCTTCTCCCGGTATATTAATTGGAGGCGTTGTCATAATTATATAATCATTATAAAGGATAATAGTATTTATAACAAAAAAGCGCGTCATCCCGCTACGCCCCACATAGCTCTTTGAGCGACGTGGGGGGGGTGACATAAACGTGGATCCCGGCTCATGGGCCGGGATAACAGTTACCTCTTAAAAATGTCTGCCTTTTTTTTGTGGGAAAGAAAATTCATCTATCTCTCCAGTTTTTATCAATCGCTCACGCTCAGCTTGGAGCTCCCCTTTTCGTTGTGCTTCTTCACGAATCCTATTCTTGCTTTTCTTCGGCTCATGATATCTAACTTTTTTTGCCTGCAATAATACTCCACTTTGTTGCACAATGCGAGTAAACCGACGGACTAACCCTTCGGAATTTTCATGATCTCTTTTTTTTGCCTCTAACACAAACAACACCTCCTATTAAAAATAATACCGTGAATAAATCCTTAAAAAACCTTAGCACGCGAAGCGCACAAAGTCAATGTGCGAAAGCAAACGTTCTACTTGCCTCCTAAAAACTTCGTACCGCTAAAGTACCCTCCCGGACCATCAGCTACCCCCAATGCGACAAGAAGCGTATTTACAATAATGTACGCCAAGAGGATAACTGCAAGCCCAATTAATGCTTGCGTTATAGTACTCTTGCCCCGCTTTACATGCTCCTCATCTACCGAGTAGAGGAACATTTGCACGCCACCATATATTAGAAGCCCAAGTGCAACAATACCCGCCATCCCAAGTAAAAAGTTGTAAATTCCAATAAGTAACTCAAAGAGGTCTTTCAACTCACAAAGCCTTTGAGTTCCCTGCGGTCCACATTTTACGATTCCAGTGCCCTGCGCATACGCGAGTACTGGGCTAATCCATCCAAGTAATACAAAAAAATATGTAAAAAATCGTTGTTTCATGCCTTGCATCTCAGTGGCCCAAGCGGCTCTCCTCCTAATATATGAATGTGAAGATGAGGAATTTCCTGGCCAGCGTGCAAACCGATATTCGTTATTACCCTATAGCCTGACTTCATTATTCCCGCATCTCGCGCTACATGCGTTGCGTCGTGCAATAACTTTCCCATCAAGAGGTGGTCATCTCCAACCATCCCGTCAAGTGACGTGATGTGTTGCTTGGGAATTCCTACAATGTGTACGGGTGCTTGCGGGTGAATATCCTTAAAAAACAGTGTATCGCCTCCATCAAATAAAATATCCGCGGAAATTGTTCCGCTGATTATGTTGCAAAATATACACGTGTCTGACTGTTCCATTTTATAGCCTAACAATATTAAGTCTACGCTCCAATTCTTTTACCAGCTTATCACGATCTATAACTTCCTGCATACCACTTTCCATATTGCGAAGAATAACGGTTTGATCCAATACTTCTTTTTGCCCAATAATAATGGTCCACTGAACTTTTAATCTATCTGCCATTCTAAGTTGTGGCTGCATACCATCACGGTCAATGCTTTCCGCAAACGGAATATCGGCATCGCGCAAATCTTTCATAATTTTAAGCCCCAAAAGCTTTGCCTGTTCTCCTAATTGTGCAATAAAGAGCTTTGGCTGATCTCCGAGCATTAGCTCAATTCCCTCTTCTTTTACTCGCTCAATAACGCGTTCGATACCAATTGCAGCACCTATTGCAGGAACATCTTTTCCACCTAACTGTTTCACTAAATTATTATATCTCCCGCCGCCCGCAAACGTGTTTTGTTGAGATAACCCGCGAGTAGATTTCGGAACAAATTCAAATACGGTGTGCGTATAGTAATCAAGCCCACGAACTAAGGAAGGAGTCACTTCATACGGAACACCAAGTTCCTGTAAACTCTCGAGAATATATTCAAAATGTTTTTTAGAAGATTCTGAAAGATGGTCAATTAGGCGAGGAGCCGTATTACCTACTTGCTGACATTTTTCCTCCTTACAATCAAGCAGCCGAAGTGGGTTAGATACCAAACGATCCTTACAATCGCGACATAATTTTTGTCGATTTCTTTTATAATGGTCTTTCAAAAGTGAAATATATGCAACCCGCTCTGCTGGTTCGCCGAGAGTATTGATGAGTACTATAAAATCTTCCAGACCCAAATGTTTAAAATAGAGATGCAATACATAGATAACCTGGACATCAGTAATAGGAGACGCAGAACCAACTACCTCCACCCCTACCTGGTGAAACTCGCGAAGTCTACCTGCTTGAGGCCGTTCGTAGCGAAAAAAAGATCCAATCATAAATAGCTTCACTGGCCTTGGCCAACTTCTCATTCCGTGTTCAATATATGAACGAATCATGGAAGCAGTGCCTTCTGGTCGCAGTGCATAGTGCGAACCTTTGCCACGAGACTTCACCTCGAACAATTCTTTCTGAACAATGTCTGTATCATTTCCTATACCGCGGGTAAACAAGTTAATGTCCTCAAATGTCGGAGTTTCTATTTGCTGAAAATGCCATCCTCGTAAAAATGATTTTGCGTTCTCTATTACATATTCCCAATACTTCTGGTCAGAAGGGAGCAAATCAGTAGTACCGCGAGGACTTCTAAGCGGAAATTCAACATTTGAAGTATTTTTTTTCTTTTTAGAAACAGCCATATGGTAAGACAGTGTACAAGGAAAATAAAAAAAATCAAGTGGCTGTTATAAAGCGTGGAGATATTGGATAGAACAGCAACATACGATTTAAGGGCCACAATCGAATCCAGGCCCTGCCAATGATTTCGTCGCGCTTTACCGCTCCCCATAATCTAGAGTCGGAACTCTCAGACCTGTTATCTCCCAAAATAAAATACTCCCCATCATTTAAGTGTATATTTATTTGTCCGCCCGTTCGTACGCCAGATGCAAGATACTTTAATTCTTCAATTTCCGCACCGCTGGGATATGCGCTATTACTGATAATTACTCGTCCATCATTCACCTGTATATCTTCGCCAGGCAGTCCAATTACTCTTTTAATGAAAAACTTGGTGTGATCTTGTGGGTACTGAAATACAATTACCTCGCCTCTTCTTGGATCTCGAAACCGATATGACAATTGATCTATGACAAGGTATTCTCCATCATGAAAACTTGGCTCCATAGAAGATCCTCGTACAAAAAATGGTTGCACTACAAAATACCGAATGGGAACAATTATCACCATTGCTAAAATAAAAGCTTTCAATAACTCCCAAAAAAATAACCCGAGTGCGCCACCAAAAGAGTCTCTCTCCTTTTTTAGTTCTTCCATACGCTTCATTGTACGGACGATATTGCACATTTGGCAAGTTATATATACTATTGAACTGATAATGAGCGACAAAAATAGTGAGAATTTAAACGCTGAAAAGCGAGCGCTTGCACAAGTACGTCAAAGGCATAATATTGCCATGCCACCACGAAAAAAACATTCCACACGTTTCCGCGCGCTACGATTATTATCCCTGCTTATCTTCATCGGCGGCCTTTTTATCGCTGGCATTTTTGGATACAAAATTCTTGCGGCAGGAAATAATATTAGTACGGTAAAACAATCAATCCTCGGGCAATTATCAGACCTTTTATTCAAATCCGGCAATGAACTACAAGGAGAACATGAGGGTCAAATAAACATTCTCCTTATTGCTGTAGGCGGAGAAGGACACTCTGGCGAAAACCTCGCGGACACCATTATGGTTGCATCTATCCAAAAAGACACAAATAAAGTTTCCCTCCTCTCTATCCCACGTGACTTCTATGTCAAGGTTCCCGGACAAGAATTTTACTCAAAAATTAATGCAGTACACGCGTATGGAGAATCACAAAAGAAAAACAATGGTCCAGAACTTCTCGAAAAAAAGGTTGAAGAAATAACAGGTCTATCTATTCACTACTTCGCGCGAATTGATTTTACTGCATTTAAAAAAATAGTAGAGGCAGTGGGCGGAGTAAACGTCCATATACAAAACGGTTTTACTGATTATTTCCACAAAATAGCTTTTCCTACTGGTACAGAAACGATGAACGGAGATAGAGCTCTTGCCTATGTACGGGCACGATACGTAGAAGGCTCAGAAGGAGGAGACTTTAAGCGTGCGTCACGTCAACAACAGATGTTAGGAGCCATGCTACATAAGGTATTTTCCGTAAATACTGCGCTAGACTTTTCTGCAATAAACGGAATTATAAATTCCATTTCTGAAGACATTCGCACGAGTATGCAGACTTGGGAAATGAAACGTTTTTTTGAAATTGCACGTCAACTAGATACCAATTCAATTAAATCTGTAGTCCTTACCACAGGCCCACGGGGAGTACTTGTAGGAGATACGGTAGTGCTGGGCGGAGAACCAGCATCCATACTAAAACCACGGACAGGCGACTATTCAGAAATTCAAGCACTTGCAAAAAATATGTTCTCATCTGAAGTTGGCAAAATAATAAACGATACAGCAACAGAAAATTCATCTCCGAAGCCAAGTTTGTTGCCAAGCCCAACACCAAAAAGCGAACAAGCTGAAAAACCAACTCTTGAAGTAAGGAACGGCACAGCGGTAAACGGACTTGCTAAAAAAATTACTGATGAGTTTACAAAAAAGGGGTACAAAATACTGGCAACTGGAAATGCATCGGCCAAAAATATCAAAAAAACAAAGGTCTACGCGCCAAAAGTTACCCATGCAGATGATGCGCAAGCAATAGCCTCAGCACTTAAAGCAACGTCTGAAACGGACTTCCCTGCTGCGGAAGCAAAAACAACTGCAGATATTTTAATAGTGCTAGGAGCAGACGCGGCTAATTAGCTTATAGCTGAACTGCGAGCTGCGTTAGCTTCTTTAGCTTCACTAGCTTCGTTAGCTTACGCGATTACGAGGGCGAAAAAAGCTAATGCAGCTAACGAAGCTACAAGCTAACGAAGCTCGTTAGGGCTTCTAATATCCCCGATTCCTTTTCTTCCAAAATTCTTTTCTCATCCGGCGTAAACGTAGACAAAACATATTTGTCTATTGGCATAACTTGGGCGGCTGCGCCCCCCGTAGCTCTTTGAGCGAAGGGGCGGCCAATTCCAATTCGCAGTTGCGGAACATTTGTATTCCCCATGTATTCATGAACAGACCGCATACCGTTATGGCCATGGGCACTCCCGCTTGCCTGGAATTTCATTTCGCCAAGCTGTAGTTCTAAGTCGTCATATAGCACCAGCATTTGTTCGCGCTCGAGTGGATGATACCGAAGATACGCATGCAATACTTTTCCTGATTCATTCATAAAAACAAGCGGTGATAAAATAGTCACTTCACAATCACCAAAAATAATTCCACATACACGTGCGTGAAATTTTTCATGTGTGTTCCAAGTAGAAACTGTCGCGCCTTGTAATCGCATATACTCAATCCACTTCTGCAAAATATCTGCGCCAAGATTATGACGTGTGTACGAAAAATCATTTCCAGGGTTTCCAAGTCCAAATAGCAAGAATTTCTTCATGTGTATTTACTTTACTATCCTCTTGAGTGTTCCGCCAGCGAGCCTCTGATTGAAATCTTGGAGGGGGTGATTCCAATTGATCGACTTGCTGAAACGGAACACCAAAGACGATAAAAGAACCAGCTAATAACCTTACTGTGGCAAGTTACATAAAGTCAAATAAAAGAAAAGGGCCCGGTAGTTTCTTTTTTAGAGAAAAAACCGGGCTGTTGTGTTGTAGTGGTAGAATAACGGAATAATTCTTACCATCACAACGGTTTAGGTTCGAAAGACCGAGTAAATGCTTCGAACTACATCGCTTACATTATGCGTCATGCAACCCACCCTCCATGGAGGGGTTGGTGCGCATGTGGAAGTCTAACCTCCCATTTCATGTACTCCTCTCCTAAAAGGACAGGGACTACTGTGACGCTTGCTTATCAAAGAACGAGCGTCTCGCTTTACCTAACTCATCATCGCACCGTGCAATGAGAGGCAATAGATTACGGTACACATTCCCGTAATACTTTCCAGTTTGAGCTTATTATTTTGTGTTGTCAAGAGTTTCTGCGCCTTCCCACGCAAGCTCGAACAAAGCACGCATCATATTTACCATTTGCTGACTTTCGATAACAACGCCAAACAATTTCCCCGTAAAGGAACCTATGGCAATATAGTCTTGATATAACGTCATTCCGGCAGGCACCGGAAACTTTTCTGGTGAAACAAAACGCCGTTCGTTTAATTCATTAATATTTATAGCAAGCCATCGCTTCTTTAGTGCCTCTGAAGTGGTGGTGAATAATGTTTTTGCAAATATTCGTTTTGCAATTCTTTGGGTAACAAATGTATCTTGCGAATCAGGAAACACGCTATTTAAATGATCTGCCGGAGTAAAATTATAGATGGTATCGCCCGCACGAGAATTCAGAACAATCTCTCTTCGCATTGCAAGTAAGCCTTCCTTTCCCTCAAAATACCTCACAGATGGCGTGTCTCCGGCTGCTTTTGTAAGCATCTGCAACTGAGGTAATATAGCCTCTATATTGTGTTGTTTTTCTTGAATAACTTCTTCTTGTTTTTCTAGCAATCGCAGTAGTTGGCGGGGCGTTTCTGCAGAAAAGAACGTCTTTTTCCCTTCTTTGAACTTTGTCACCAACCCCATACCCATAAGAGATTCTAAAATAACATATGTAGTGGCTCTTACTACCTTCGCCGTGCGGCCGATTGGTTGAACTGGGGATGGACCAAGCTCTAAACACGCAAGATACACTGCGGCTTCTTTATCTTTTAAACCCAGGCTCGTAAGTTCTTGAATATATTTCATAAAGTTGATTGACTCATGAATTTACAGTACTACTATATCATATGTCAACTATTACCTACGAAATCGCATATACGCTTTCGGGGCAAGAGCAAGAGGGCATTATTGTAACCGCCCTATCTTGTGCATACCATGCACTGCTTGCAGACGTACCTAACGCGAGCTACAGCGTCACACAAGAGCTCTTACAATCAAATGTACCGAGCCAAGCGGCGTATCGCAAGCTAACTTTTTCTGTATCGCAAGGCGAGAGGCTGCAAATATCAGATCTCGCAGCGCTTCTAGTAAAACGTGGCTATTCTAGGCATTCATCTAAGATTGCCGACCCTGGGTTTTTTGTACAAGGAGATGAAATAACAATTATTCACCCTCTGATAAACGGCGCTATAACTATTTCTTTTTTGGGAAGTACGGTTGATCGTATTGTTCAACAAAAAGAACGTAAAAAAGAAATCCTGTTAACCACTACTATTTTCCCCCTCGCATTCCCTACGGACCAAGTTTTGCTGTCTAGCATCCTCAAAAATTATACGCTCATAAAAAAACCAGTTGTAAAAATTCCAACAACATCCCCAGTATCTGTTGAACGAGCGCTAGAATTAATCGGCCGCCTTGTTCCCGGAAAACCTGCAGTTCATGCAGACCATGGAATTGGAATTTTTGAAGGGCTCGAGCGCAGAACCATAGGCACAGCAGAATCCGAATATCTTATTATTCGCTACAAAGGTGGCGACAGCATTGCAGTGCCCGTACCGTTTGCGCATAAAGTATCTCCGTATATCGGCGAAAGCTCTCCTGCAATATATGCACTTGGGGGAACGCTCTGGAGCAAAACAAAACGGAAGGCTCAAGCAGACGCCGCCGCATTCGCAAAAGAGCTGCTCGAAATTGCCAAGCAACGCAAGGCTGCAACCAGACCGTCATACTATATACATCCTGAAACAGAATTAAAATTAGAATCTTCGTTCGGATTTGAGCTCACTCCAGATCAAAAACAAGTCTGGGAAGAAGTTAAAAACGACATGACACTTCCTACACCAATGGATCGCCTAATCGTTGGAGACGTTGGGTTCGGTAAAACAGAACTTGCAATTCGCGCCGCCATGCATGCTTTTAGTAATGGAAAACAAGTAGCCCTCCTTGCGCCCACAACACTGTTAGTTCAACAGCATGTAGATACATTTAGAACAAGGTTGCCAGATATTGCAGATTTTATATTTTTAATCTCCCGATTTTCATCAAAAAAAGAAATTGCGCGAGCAAAAAAAGCATTATCAGACAACAAACCCGCAATAGTTATAGGAACCCATGGATTACTTTCCAGTTCCGTTCCATGGACTAATCTTGGTTTACTGATAATAGACGAAGAACAGCGATTCGGTGTTAGCCAAAAAGAGCACCCCAAAAAAATGCGAGCAACTATCGATATTCTTTCTCTTTCTGCAACACCAATTCCCAGAACCCTTTCTATGGCATTATCTGGCCTACGCTCACTATCAATCATTGCAACAGCTCCGCAAGGCAGAAAAGACATAGAGACTATAGTACAAAAAGAAAATAACGAAATAATAAAACATGCAATTGAACAAGAGCTCGCACGTAATGGCCAAGTGTATGTGGTGTCTCCAAAAATACGAAATCTCGCCATGATTCAAGAAATTATTTTGGGACTATTGCCAAATGCAAAAACGGCCATTGCCCATGCGCAACTGCCCGATGAAACGCTCAGTCACATTATTCATGAATTTGATACAAAAAAAGTAGATATATTAATTTCCTCCAGCATTATTGAAAATGGATTAGATTTACCAAATGTAAACACCATGATTATTTGGAATGCAGCACATTTTGGTTTGGGGCAATTGTATCAATTGCGCGGAAGAATTGGGCGAAGAAGTCGCCAAGGATACGCGTACTTATTATACTCACAAGATAAACTCACTCCATTGCAACGTTTGCGCTTAACAGCGCTCACCGAAGCTTCTCGCGTTGGCTCCGGGTGGGATATTGCGAGAAGAGATTTAGAAATGCGCGGGGCGGGAAATATGTTAAGTGCAGCGCAAAGCGGCTCCGCACATGAAGTGGGTATGCAACTGTATCTCGACATGGTGGATGGGCGGGCAGAGGAAGTAAAAGCAAGCATACACATCCTCTTGCCCGCTTTTATTCCTTCATCTTATATTGAGAATCCGGATGACCGCACGGCATGGTATGTGCGTCTTTCCCGCGCAAAAGACTTGCAAGATATAACAACCAAAAAATTGCTCATGCAAGAAACATACGGGCAATTTCCACAAGAAGTTGAAAACATTATTCGCATGATTTCTCTTGAACTACTCGCAACGAAACAAGGCATTACAAAAATAACGAGCAGTACAATTTCGCCGAGCGACGAAGATCCGTATGCAAAAATAGAAATAGTTGCCAAAGATCCCGTAAAAATTCTCCAGAAGTTATCAAATATAAAAAACAAAAATAATTCACCAAGTATCTGGCAAGTCCGTAATACAACATTGTCATGGAGCACAGACGCAATTACGCCAGAGTTAATAGATGAATTTATATTCGTGCTGCAGTAAGACACAATTCCAAGGATTATCCTTGGAATAACTACTCAACCTTCTGTATCCGTGATTAAATAGAATTATGGCAGATGAAATTAGTATAATAACGCTAAACGATGACGCGTATCCTCCCCTGCTGGCACAAATTACAAAACCGCCTGAGCAATTATATTTTCGAGGAGATGTTACGCTGCTCAACCAACCTCACTTACTTGCCGTTGTAGGGAGTAGAAAAGCAACGATGTATGGCCGGCAGGCAATGCAAAAACTGTTGCCTCCGTGCATACGCTCTGGTGTTATCATCGTTTCTGGCATGGCGTATGGAATAGACACAATGGCTCACCGCACGTGCATTGAGCTTAACGCGCCGACAATTGCAGTACTTGGCTCAGGTGTTGATGATGTGTCGCTATACCCAAGAGGAAACAAAACGCTCGCACAAGAAATTTTGAGATCAGGCGGACTCATAATTTCTGAATACGAACCTGGCACAACTCCGTACCTCGGCCACTTTCCTGCGCGAAACAGAATTATTGCGGGGCTGTGCAAAGCAACGCTCATTATGCAGGCAGCAAAACGGTCTGGGTCGCTTATTACCGCGAGGCTGGCCTTAGAAAGTAACCGTGAAGTTCTCTCAGTGCCCGGCCCGATTACGGACGCTTCTTGCGAGGGAACAAATATGTTAATTCGCGACGGAGCACAGCCGATACTGGAAAGCACAGATATTCTTTCAATGTTTGAAATAGAAGAAGGAAAACAAGAAGATATATTGCGTGAACCGCTTCGCGAAGATTTGCAGCGCATTGTAACAGTTCTTTCATCATCGCCTATTTATATAGATGATATTGCCATAGCAGCAAATAGTAATGTTGCGGATGTATCTGCTGCATTACTGGAACTTGAAATGATTGGCGTGGTTGCGCATATGGGCGGAATGAAATATACACGCAATACTTGACTCATCCTAGTATTCGCGCTTTACTCCACTTACATAAACTATGAAACATCTCGTCATCGTAGAATCCCCTGCAAAAGCAAAGACTATCCAAAAATATCTTGGAAAAAATTTTTCCGTGAAAAGTAGTTACGGCCATGTGCGCGATCTTCCAAAATCCAAAATCGGTGTTGACGTTAAAAAAGGTTTTGAACCCAGCTATATAATTCCAGACAAAGCAAAAGCACGCATTGCAGATTTAAAAGCAGCCGCAAAGAAAGCAGATATTGTCTATTTCGCAACTGACGAAGATAGAGAGGGAGAAGCAATTGCCTGGCATTTATTACAAGTACTCGGCACAGCGCCAGAAAAAGCCAAGCGTATTACATTCACCGAAATTACAAAAACTGCCATTGCTAGGGCAGTTGAAAACCCAAGAGAAATAGATCAGAACTTAGTAGATGCCCAACAAGCACGCCGCGTGTTAGACAGATTAGTGGGCTATGAACTCTCTCCTCTTCTTTGGAATAAAGTACGGCGTGGACTTTCAGCGGGCAGGGTACAATCTGTTGCAGTTAGGTTAATAGTTGAAAAGGAAGAAGAAATTAAAAAATTTGAAGCGCAAGAATACTGGAGCGTTGACGCACTTCTGGCGAAAGCGGGTAATCAGTTTAATGCCAGCTTAAAAGCAATAGACGGCAAAGTTATCGGAAAACTCGGGCTCGCCAACAAAGAAAGTGTCCAAGATATTTTGAAAAACTTAGACGGCGCAACGTATACGATTTCCAATATCACAAAAAAAGAGCGTAAGCGCACTGCTCCCGCTCCATTTACCACCAGCACACTACAACAAGCCGCATTTAACCAACTTGGATTTTCAAGCAAACGAACCATGATGATTGCACAGGGGCTGTATGAAAATGGATTTATCACGTATATGCGTACTGACTCGTTAAACCTGTCTCAAGATGCCGTGCAAGCAGCTACCAGGGCCATTACAAGTATGTTTGGGAAAGAATACGCACTCGATGCTCCGAGGGTATTTACGAAGAAATCCAAAAATGCACAAGAAGCTCATGAAGCAATACGCCCGAGCGACCCGGAAAAATCTCCGGAAAGCCTCGCACCTGAACTCGATACAACACAATTAAAACTGTATCGGCTAATTTGGCAACGCATGGTTGCATCCCAAATGGCAGATGCAAAGCTAAATCAAACAGCTGTAGATATTACAGCGAAAAATTATATATTCCGCGCTAGTGGCACTTCCGTTATTTTCGATGGCTTCGTAAAAGCACTCGGAGAAAAAGCGGCGTTCCAAGAAACCGTACTACCAGACCTCACAGAGCAAGATGTATTAGATCTTATAAAACTGCAACACGAACAACACTTTACACAAGCGCCTGCAAGATATTCTGAAGCAACACTCGTGAAAGCACTCGAAGAACACGGTATTGGACGACCAAGCACATATGCTCCAACAATAGACGTTATTCAAAAACGAGAGTATGTGGTGAAAAATGATGAGAAACGGTTAGCTCCAACAGAAATTGGAACACTGGTAAATAGCGTTCTTACCGAACATTTCCCAAATATTGTAGACATCGATTTTACCGCAAACATGGAAAGCAGTCTGGATGATGTAGCGTCTGGAGAAAAAGCATGGCAACCGGTTATGAAAGAATTTTACGATCCGTTTCATGCGCTTATAAAAACAAAAGATAAAGAACTAAAAAAATCAGATATTACAGAAGAAGCAACAAATGAAACGTGCCCAAAATGTTCCAGTCCGCTTATTATAAAACTCGGTAGGTTCGGCAAATTTAAAGCGTGCAGTAAATACCCAGATTGCAAATTCACAGAGCCGCTTGGAGATGAAAAGAAAATGGAAGAAGAACATTCAGGGCAAATATGTCCGGATTGCGGAAAGCCACTCGTAGTAAAGCGCGGACGTTTTGGTGCATTTCTTGGCTGTTCCGGCTACCCCGATTGTAAGCATATAACTCCAATTGTAAAAGAGACTGGAGTAGATTGTATTGCATGCAATAAAGGAAAAATTATTGAGAAAAAATCCCGCAGAGGAAAAATGTTTTATGCATGTAACCAGTACCCCGATTGCAAAAATGCATACTGGAGCAAACCAACGGGAGAAAAATGCTCGCAGTGTGAAAGCATGTTAGTCTATGGCGCAAAAAATACAATAAGATGCAGCGCCAAAGGCTGTGGGTTTAAGAAAGACAACGAGGAAGAGTAGCTTCTTCCAGCTTCATTAGCTTCACTAGCTGCTTTAGCTTCGTTAGCTTTTGTTCGAACGCATTCGTAAGCTAATACAGCTAACGAAGCTATAAGCTAATGAAGCTCGCTACTCCCCTACCAAATCTTTCTCCAAATCCTGCCCAGGAAGTTCGTATTTTCCAAGAAGCCTGCCTGTAAGCTGATCCAGCTCATCTTCACTGGCTGCTCGAAACACTACCTCAAATACATGCCGGTCTACTTCATATCGAACAGAAGAGTGAAATCCGTATTTATCTTCAAGCGCCGGGCCATACTTTAATGAAAGTGGATCTTTCTTCACACGGTTTACCATACGTCTTGGATCATCAATATTCATTGCGCGCTGAATTCGACGTGCTCGTATTTCCGCCTTGCGCACAGTAAGCCCCTCTTCCACAAGATGATTGTAAAATCGAATTTGTTTATCTTCATCAGGAATCATGAGAATTGCCTTTGCATGCCCCATTGTAATTTTTCCTTCCACTAATCCGCGCTGAATTTCTTGCGGTAATTGGAGTACGCGAACAATATTTGTAACACCAACTCTACTTTTACCCATGCGCGCACCAATTTCTTCGTGGGTCAATCCAAAGTCTTTATTTAATTGATGGTATGCCAATGCTTCTTCAATTGGATTTAAATTCTCACGTTGAATATTTTCAATAAGTGCATACACAAGGCGAGATTGGTCAGACTTTACGTCGCGACGTACCACGCAAGGCACCTTATCCCACCTCAGCCCCCTTGCGGCGCGAAGGCGTCTTTCTCCTGCAATCAACTCATAGGTTCCGTTCTCCAAGCGAGCAACTACGAGCGGTTGTAATATTCCATTTTGCGCTATAGATTCTTGCAAGTCTTCAAGTTCTCGCGGATCAAACGAACGTCTTGGCTGAAGTGGGTTTATAGAAATGTTGTCGAGTGCAATATGTTGTACTGAATCTTCGTGCTGATCCCACGCGTCACCTTTCATCGTTTCCATCTTGGAAACAGCTTCTTGTATAACAGGCGGAGTTGCAACTTCTTCCATTGCCATTGGAATAGGTTCTATTTCTGGTTCACTTTCAGTGACCTCTTCCTCTGTATCAACGCGAAGCATAGTCACCAAAGGCTTTTTTGGTGCAGGTAGTGAATCTGTTTCAAATTCCATAGTATCTATTTGTTCTAATACATCATCAGCAGATACTTCCGTATCTCGCCTTGATATAAGTGATGCTAGTCCTCGTCCAAGTCCCATAGTAATAAGGTTAATGATTTAAGAATAGAGATTCAATAGTTCTTCTGACAGATATTCGTACGCTCGCGCACCTGGAGACATCCTATCATACTCTAAAATAGTCTTTCCGGTACTGGGCGCTTCCGCTAATTCCGTATTTCGAGGGATGATACTTTCAAACACGTGCCCGGGAAATGTTTTCCGAACCTCTCGCACCACTTTTCGAGAAAGCGTAGTTCTGCGGTCAAACATCGTTAAGACTGCTCCTAATACTTGCAAACGCGGATTTAAATGCTTTCGTACCAAATCAACAGTTGTCAGTAGCTGATGCAGCCCTTCGAGCGCATAGAACTCGCACTGCACGGGAATAAGCAACCTATCTGCAGCTGCAAGCCCGTTAATAGTGAGCAACCCTAAACTTGGTGGGCAATCAATTAATATAAAATCATAATTATCTTTTACGGCCTTTAGTGCTCTTCGTAAACGAAACTCGCGGTACGGCTCATCCATAAGCTCCATAGCAGCGCCAGCCAAATCAGGAGTAGACGGGATAATATTAAACCGTTCAATGTTTGTAGGCTGAATTACTTCTGCAATAGTTGCTGTACCTGCCAATAGGTCGTACAAACTCGGCACACCATCAGGAACTCGAATTCCAACGCCAGCGCTCGCATTCGCTTGTGGATCTAAATCAACAAGCAATACAGATTTTCCAGACTCAGCGAGGTAACTCCCCAGATTAACACTGGTAGTTGTCTTCCCTACTCCCCCTTTTTGATTTACGACGGCGAGTGTTTCTGACATACAATGCTTTAAGCATATGCCCATACGCAGCGCCGTACAACCGCTAGTTATGAACAGGGCTAAAAAGTGGCTAAATTCAAAATATCCGTATAAAGTGTAAAACATGCCGGAGTGGCGGAATTGGCATACGCGACGGACTCAAAATCCGTTGGTCGCAAGACCTTGAGGGTTCAAGTCCCTCCCCCGGCACAACTATCGTCGCATCATGCGAATTTGGACTTCTGTATCCGAAATTCGTTTTTCGTGATTTTTCAATATTATAGGATGGTCCTTGGTTTCTTTTGCACGAGCATCTATTGATTTCACAACGCTCAAAATGGCCTCTAGAATTTTTCGATGAATTGCCATTTCTTCTTCCGCATTATCAAGCCTTACCTTAACACCAACTATCTCGCCTTTAACACCAACTATTTCGTCTTTGACGCCAACTATTTCGTCTTTAACCTCTTCTACTGCGCCCTCAACCTCGTCTATCCTCGATGACAAATGCCCTCCAAGCAATTCTAGGTCATGTTGAGTTGCTGGCTCATTGCTATTGGTTGCTTTCTTTTTCATGCATCTATTATATCACAACAAATAAAAAAGCTGACCCCTCTGGATCAGCTATAAAGTTGTTTCGAAATGTACTTCACATTATTCACTCGTCGCCTGACATCCCAAGTTCATCGCGAAGCTCAGAGAGTCGTCGACTTGCACATGCCCAAAGTGCGTCATCATTAAGACGATGAACGGCTTCGACAAGATTACTCACAAGAATTTCAACTGCATCCATGTCAACAATCACCTCATCAGGATGCGTAAAGGGATTCGGAGAATGCCTCATAGCTGGTCCGCCGGTATCCTTTCGCATCATCGTCGCATCGATCTCCCATTGAGCTATCTCATGAGAATTACCTTGAGAAGGACGTCGAATTTTCACATTGAATTCCGAACGAACTGCCACGTCAGCAAGTTGCTGCGTGGCAAAAACCAACATCCCATCGCGAACAGCAATCTCCCAGTTGTTGCGAAATATTCGTGCATGCTCTTCGCCAAGTTGCAGCAAGCCACTAATTCTGTCGATATCCTGCTTCTCCAAAGGAAGCGTTAGTCCTAAAATGTGACTTTCTGTGCGAGGGATCATGCAAAATTTGCTGAGTCGCGCAAGTAAGTCGGGTGAGATTTGAGTTCTGCTTGGATTCTCCTTATAAAGCGCCTGCGCCATCAGAAGTTGGTCCAGATCGCGTGCTAATTCCGTTCCACTGAATAAATTTGCATCCAACTTGATCTGAATCTCTTTCCATTGCCGTGCATCGTCCAACATAAGAAAGAAATGCATTTCCGCCGATGCCCACTCGCCATGCTGGTTTTCTTCGAACATATCGATACTACTTCGAAAACCGATGCACCGCATCGAATTGCACCAGAGAACAAGGGTGTCGTCAGGTGGAGAATAAAACACCATTCGTGACGTGGAACTCCAGCGCATCTGATAAATTCCATCGTCTGGTCCAAGAACTTTTTGAATCTCAATTTTTTTTCCGTTTAGATTGACGTCGGCCATCAACCATTCAAAACAGTCAATCAAGACTTCTGGTCCTTCCTGCTCGACGCGGAAAGTTTCTTGCTCTGCAAGCTTTTCACACAACTTGTAATCATCCTCCTCGTCCGGGAACAGCTTAAGTTGAGACAATTGTCCAACAGTAAGCGTTGGTACTTTGATCGTACTGGCAACTTGTCGAAGAAACAGGTTTGGTGCTAGCATCTTTCACTCCTAGGTTGTAAAAAACAGGAAAAGCCACAACTACCCAATTATCCATACTTTTATCCTCCCGTCAACTGTCAAATAACAAATCAGTGCTACGATATTTTTATGACTATACCTGCATTCCAAAAGACTATTCTTGCTTGGTACGAGGAAAACGGGCGAAGTTTGCCGTGGCGAAAGACGAAAAACCCTTATCGCATTATGGTTTCGGAAATCATGCTCCAGCAAACGCAGGTTTCTCGCGTGCTCCCTAAATACAAAGAGTTTTTGCACGCATTTCCTGATATTAAAACACTGGCAAAAGCAAATGACGCAGATTTACTCGCCATATGGTCTGGGCTTGGGTATTGGAGACGGGCTAAGTTTTTAAAAGAAGCCTGTAAAGAAGTTCTGAAAAAGCATAACGGCAAATTCCCCAAAGACATTCCGACTTTACTTTCACTCCCCGGAATTGGGCCGTATACTGCGGGTGCAATTGCATGTTTCGCATTTGGAAATACAGACGCATTTATAGATACAAATATTAGGCGGGTATATTTACACTTCTTTTTTTCTGATAAAAAAGATATTTCAGATTCTGAAATACTGCCAATTGCAAAAAAAGCAGTTCTAAAAGACAAGCCTAACGATTGGCACTGGGCATTATTTGATTACGGAGCGCTTGTTTTAAAAGATAAAAAAATCAACCGCAACAGCCGTCACTACACAAAACAAAGCAAATTTACCGGGTCATTTCGGTCATACAGAGCAAAAGCGTTGCGTTTTTTACTTGCATCAGAAAATAAAGAATTAAAAAAAGAAATGCTCGAAGATTTTCTAGAAGACATTTTAAGAAAAGACGAACGTGACTTTTCTCCGCAAGAAATTTTAGATTCGCTTGAACAGGATAGGTTGATAACGATGGCAAAGGGGATTGTGAAGATCTAAACGGAGCTGCATTAGCTTCGTTAGCTTCACTAGCTTCGTTAGCTTACGCGACGAATAAAAAGCTAATGCAGCTAACGAAGCTATAAGCTAATGAAGCTAGCACCTACACCCTCGAGTAAAACAGCGACAACACCATTCCTAAACAAAACGTTGCGATGAACGCAGCTTGCATAGGCAACAATATAAACAAAAGCATAATAAGAACTGCAGTTCCCGCCTTTGCAATAGCAAGCACAATTTCAAACGCAACCATAAACTCAAGCGATGCGGTACCCTTTGCCTGGGAATATATTTTGTACATCATCGGGAGTACAACGCCTATTTGCGAAACACGAGCAATACTGTCCGTGAAAATAATTCTTACTGGGGTAACGGCAAATATTCTAAATATATAATCGATAGCCATAAAAGGCAGATAGGTACGAAGTACAGTTGCCCTTTTTTGATGATCTGCGCTTTTTCCAATGTAAAAACCCATAAGCGTCATCACAACAAGTGAAATGGACATATAAATTCCAAGAGAGTCTAAACTGCCAAGTACAAAAAATAAAAACAGTGGCCAAAACACTACATCAATTAAATTTTCTCCCCACCCCAGAGTTGCAATAAATGTTTTTCGATATTCAATACGAAAAAGCATCTCCCATGGGCTCTTATAAGAAAAATCAGACTTTCCATACACCTGCTTTACTGCAATTAGTGGAATACCCGAAAACAACACAAGCGCACCCGCAGACAAAAACAGCGCGGGAAACCCCCACACCGTTGCAATAAACCCGCCAATGGCGGGGCCACCGATAGTTGCCCCGTAGTGGAAAACGCCCAACCAAGACAGTTCAGTACCCCTATTATTGGAATCTGAAAATCTGGCAAATATGGCATAGTATGCAGGCCAGTATAATATTTTATGAAGCGTAAGAAACATAATTACCCCAAGTATTGCAAGCGGAAACGAGGGAATAATTGCCAATGAAACAAAATATAAAATAAAGAATGGCAACGAAAATACTATCGACTTTTCTAGTCCATATTGTGATGCCACTTTACCGCCAACAGGTAGTAACACAACGTATAGTGCGTAATGAATTGCGTAGTACAGCGCAATGGCCCAAATAGGAAAACCGTGCTGATATAAAAATATTGGCTCAAAAATCGTAATTAAAGAAGCAGCAAAAGAAAATATTCCAATAGAAATATATAGCTCTTTTAACTGGTGGCGAATGTGCGTTGCAAACATGTGACCAAACGGCATAGACAAAGTATACCAAAATTATGTATAAAGAGCCTATGTCACATTCATCACCGTCATATTCATTAGCATTTATAGGCGCAGGGTACGTTGGCTTAGTATCCGGCACATGCCTCGCAGAAATTGGCCACAAGGTAATTCTTGTTGATAACAACGAAGCAAAAATTAATAAGTTAAAAGATGGGCATATCCCCATATACGAACCGGGCCTTGAGGACTTGGTAAAGAAAAACGTAGCCGCAGGCAGACTAACGTTTACAACTAGCCTTGCAAAAGCAGTAAAAGAATCAACTGTTATCTTCATCGCCGTAAATACTCCACCACAGGCAAACGGCCGGGCTGACTTATCGTATGTAGCAGGCGCAGCAAGGGAAATTGCAGAAGCAGCAGATACATATAAAGTAGTTGTAGATAAAAGCACCGTTCCTGTAAAAACTGGCGAACGAGTGCAACAAACAATTAAGCAATATAACAAGCACAATATTGATTTCGACGTAGTAAGTAATCCAGAATTCTTACGCGAAGGTTCTGCTATTGATGATTTTATGAACCCAGACCGCATTGTTGTTGGCGTAGAAAATGAACGCGCTGCAAAAATTATGCGAGAAATTTATGCCCCCGTGAAAGCTCCGTTCATAGAAACAAATATCAACAGCGCAGAACTCATCAAGCACGCGAGCAATTCCTTCTTAGCGATGAAAATTTCATTTGCAAATGCTCTGGCTAAAATCTGTGAATTATCAAACGCAAACATAGACCAAGTTACCTATGGAATGGGGCTTGATAAACGAATCGGCAAATCATTCTTAAACGCGGGTATTGGGTATGGCGGATCCTGCTTTCCAAAAGACGTATCTGCGTTTATTACAATTGCAGAAGATTTAGGGTATAAGTTCGACTTATTAAAAGAAGTAGAAATAATAAACACTGAAATGCGAGAACTCTTTATTCAAAAAATAGAGCAAGCGCTATGGGTTACAAAAGGCAAGACAATCGCCGTTTGGGGGTTGGCGTTTAAAGCAGACACAGACGATATGCGAAACGCTCCGTCTATAACCATTATTGAACGCCTTCATAAAGATGGTGCAATTATACAAGCATACGACCCAGAAGCACGCCACACAGCAAAAGAAGTACTTGGCGACAAAGTAGAATATATGTCATCAAAAGAAGCAGCTCTCAAAGGGGCAGATGCGCTTGTTATTTTAACAGAATGGGAAGAATTCAAAAACCCAAATTGGGAAGTAGTCCGCAAGTCTTTAAATAATCCAATAGTCATCGATGGCAGAAATATGTTTGATCCGAAAGAAATGGAAAAGAGAGGCTTTGTATATCATTCAGTAGGCAGAGGCTAGCGCGTAGCTGCATTAGCTTCGTTAGCTTCACTAGCTTCTTTAGCTTAAACGACTATTCCCGCAAGCTAATGCAGCTAACGAAGCTGCAAGCTAATGAAGCTAGCGAATCGTCGACCTATCCGCTTCTGCGCTTACTCCTACCTGATCCTCAAGTGTAACAAACTCTTTCTGAATCCAACCTTCTACGCGACTTGGCAGAAGAAGTGATATCCAGTCGCCAACTTCCTGTAACGCGCGGTATTGTTCCTGCGGTTGAACTTCCCCTATAATCTTCCCGTTCGGATGCGGCTCATCTCGCACTTGTACTGATTCGGAAGAAATAATAGTTGCCTGCTGTGGTACATACACTGAATCTTCGGCTGCGCTAGACAGGGTTGTTATGGTGTAGTACGCATCAAACACATATTCTCCATTTTGACTCATCACTTCAAAGTAGTACGTAGTATTTGGAGATAAATTATCAATTTCAACTCGGTGATGGTCTGCATACTCAAGCGATGTCTTCGCTTCCCCGGTATACGTTTGGGAAGTGCCATAATTTACTTTACTAAACCGAGTTAAATGATTTGTATCCCATTCAATAACAGCAGAAGTTGGTTGTAGTGAAGATATTCTTACGTTTGATATTTGCGTCGGTTCTTTTGCAAAGAACAATTCATATCCATGCCTCGTAAATACGGCAACCTTTCTTCCATTGCTCGCAATTGGTGCGAACACCCGCTTCAAGAACAGGTCAATCTCTTGCCGATTCGCCAACCCCTGACGGATACGTACGTCGCTTCCTTTGTCAAAGATAGTTGCAACGTACTGCAAAGTATGTTTGATAGTCGGCATAGGGTTGTATGAGCCAAGAGACTGCAGTTGGTTTGTTACAAATGCAATGGTTTGTGCAGTGATGCTCTGCGCAGTAGCTGCGATGTTTTGGAATATGTTTGCGAGGTAGTTAGTTCCTGCATCTATGAATGTTCCTATGTATTGAATACTTGCAACGAGTGATCTTTCTAACACTCCACTTCCGTTAAACAACCATGCGAGTATTGGGTCAAAGAAGTTCTGGAAGTACTCTGCTTGTAATTGTCTTCTTACTACTGCTTGTTCTTGCAATTCTACAAGGTTAAGAGGGCTTTCTGGGAGGAGGTTTCTGAGGGTGCTGATGATAGTTTCTGTGGTGTCTGTTTCTGGGTCAAGTTGTGCGGCTGCTTCTTGTGCAATTTGTTTGTCTGAGAGGATGTCGATACTCTTGGTGCTTGTTGTTTCGTTTCCTGCAGAATCTGTAACCGTGAGAGTGTATTTGTATGTGGTTCCTTTTTCAAGTTCGTTTCTTGGGGTGAATGTGAGAGCGTACGACGTTCCGGTGAGTGTATATGTTCTTGTTTCAAGTGCGGTGTATGAGGTGATACTGCCGAAGAGTTTGTTAGCTTTGTGGAGTGTTACGGTTGCTTCTTGTAATGCTCTGGTGTCTGAAAGTGTTGCGGTTAATACAGGATTTATGATGTTAAGGTTAGATATACTTGGTCTTGTTGCATCTATGTACAACGCTCTCTCACTGGATCTGGTTGAGTTACTTGTTGTATCTGTTGCAGTAACATACCAAACGTATGTTCCGTCGTTGAGAGGAAGACTTGCTGTGCCGTCGTCTTTAAGCGTTACACTGATAGTTTGATTCGTGGTATTAGTAGTTCCTTCGTTGAAGTACTGCGCAGTGTATCTGTCAGTGTTATGTGTGCTGCTTGCAGGGTTACTCGCTTCTGTGCTACTTGCGGGAATGTTACTGAATGTTTGATTACCTACTTTGAGGGTGTAGAAGTCTATGGTTCCGTTTTCTTCTGTACTCTTTTTGAAGGTGAATGTAGGAAGATTGTTGTTTGTAAGTGCGCCGTCTACTGGGGATACAAGGCTTGGAGAAGTTGGGCTTACATTGTTCGTGATGACGGTTGCAGTGTTGCTTGCTGTTGATGTTCCGTCGTCGTTGTATGCGGCTACTTTTCTGGTGTAGCTGGTGTTCTTAGTAAGTCCTGTTTCGGTGTAGCTTGTAGTGTTTGCAGTTGATATTGTTGCAATCGTTGTTCCACTACTGTCTAACAGCTTAAACCCATTCTCGTCATTCGCGTTGTCTGTCCATGTCCAGGTGATGCTCGTGTTGCTTGCGGCGGTTCCTGCGAAAACACTTGGAGCTGTAGGTTCTGCGGGGGTTACTACAGTTGCGGAATTTGAATAGCTGGAGTTTCCTGCGTTGTTGTATGCGACGACTTTTCTGGTGTAGCTGGTGCCTTTCGTGAGTCCGGTTTCGGTGTAGCTTGTTGTGTTAGCTGTTGAAATAGTTGCGATGAGGTTGTTACTTCCGTCATACAGTTTAAACCCAGTTTCATTGTTAGAGTTGTCTGTCCATGTCCAAGTAATAGAGGTGCTGGATGGGGCACTTCCGGCGAAGCTGCTTGGTGCAGTTGCTGTTGTGTCTGAGGTTGCGCTGGCGGTGTCGGTTCTAGTGTCTCCAGAGTCTTGTGCGTCGGTGTATGTGGCGGTGATGGTTGTTGAGTTTGCGCAAGTAAGAGTTCCGTTGTTGTTGGTGTCTGATCCTGTAGATATTGCAGTTGCAAGCCCTGCGTTTCTAAATACTTCTGTTGCTACTCCTGTTTCTGTTAAGGTGATAGCTTCAGAGTCGGTAGGGCAGCTGATAACTACTCCGGAGAGAGTGTCTGCACTTGTTCCATTTAAGTTACCGTCTTGGTCTATGAGGGAGATGTATACACTCTCTGCTCCTAAAGATATTGCATCATCAATGTCGAAATTGGAGTCTGCGATGTAGAGGTTACTGCTTGTTCCTGCGATATACCCACTTCCTTCAGTGATAACACCAAGATTTGTTAAGAAGTTACTTCCTAAGGTGATGATGTAGCTGACTAAGGAGAGAGTTCTGCCTGCGGCAACACTTAAGAGGTTACTGACGGTGAAGTTGGAGCCGACAGATACGGTACCACTGCTTCCGGTTACGTTTAACGTATCAAGGATGTAGTCACCAAAGTTGAATGACTGCGTACCGCCGTTTAACGTAACTGTTCTTCCAGTTGAATTAGTAATAGTTCCGGAGTTGGATACGTCTCCTGCTACGGTAGGGTTAAAGCCATTGAGGTTAAGTGTTCCGTTTGTGATAGTGAGATGGTTGTTGACGGTAAGTGCTGCATCTAAACTCCAAGTACCACTTCCGTTAAACGTAAGGTTGTAGTATTCATCTCCGACATCGAGCGACGAGTACGTGCTGTTACCGGTATACGTAACAGTTCCGCTGTTGGTGTCGTTCGTGAGGTTAGTGAGCGTTTCTGCTCCTTGCAGAGAGAAAGTACCCGTGTTGTTGAACGTATTGCTTACTGGAAGTGAAAGGTTGTATCCGCCAGTAGCCAACGTCCCATCCGTAATCGTCAAATTACTTCCGAGCGTAGCGTTCTGGCCTAATGTTACTGTTTGACTTGCTCCGTTGATGGTGAGTGCATAGGGATTCGTGCTTTCAGTAAACGTGTGTGTTTTCGTAAGAGTAAGCGTTCCGCTTCGTGGTACCCATGTACCGTAGTCAGCCCAGGTGCCAGTGCTTACTGCGTAGTTGGAGGCGCTAACGTCCAGTGTTCCTGCTTGAATGGTTAATGCATTTGAAACAGTAAGAGCAGAGCCGAGTGTTGTAGTAGAAGTTCCTGCAGTACCATCTGCATATTTACCTGCGGCGAGTTTAGTTATTTGTGCTTGGGTGAGTGCGGTGTTATAGATGCGGACGTCGTCGATGAGGCCCAGGAACATTCCGTCAGTGCCGCTGTATGACGCCAGTCTGCCTCGGGGGCTTCCGGAGTTAGCGGTAACGCTTGTGCTATAGGTAGAAGCCAGTCCGCTGTCTAATACGGCATCAACGTATCCCTTCAGACTTGTTCCTTCTCTCGTTGCGACGATGTGATGCCATGCACCATTACTGACGTTGATCGTTCCGATGTTGGAGAGGGTTCCGTCCCAGAAGTATGCGTTACCGGTAGGAATATCGAGAATAATCTGGAAATTTCCGGCTACATTCCCGGTCGGACCGTCAAGCATAAAAATACGTCTGTAGAATGCCGGGCCCGCGCTGAACGTAGACGTATTAATCCAAACCGAGATTGCAAAATCCCCTGTTCCAAAAGCAAGCGCACTGTTGCCCGGCATATCCACATAATCATCCGTCCCATCAAAGCTCAGCGAGTATGGATTGTCGTAGGTAGTGGTTGAGTTTACTGTTGTGCTCCATTTGACTCCGTTGGTTAATGTTCCGGTATTG
>JAQBWN010000025.1 GCA_027624555.1 bacterium
TTTTTTTGGCCGATGTGGCCAAAGTGGCTACCGCTGTATTTTTCTTTAAAAAACCTGGCACATGCAAACAAGCCAGATATTATTATTTGCGGAAAAGCACTTTTTGAGGGCAGATTAGCGCTATTATTCAAAAAAACACTAGGAATACCGTATATTGTTTGCACATATGGAATGGAAATTGCGACTTGGAGCAATGTTGAAAGAAATAAAAAGCAATTAAAAAAAGTTCTTCATCATGCAAACGCAGTGTTATATATTAACGACCAAACAAAACAGGAACTACATACGCTTGGCGTTGACGAAGCAAAACTGCACGCGTTATATCCTGGTATTGATGAGAAAACTTTACATACAATGAATAATCCAGACGACGTATTACAAAAATATGCCATCAAAGCGCCATATATTATTTCCGTTGCCAGGCTGGTAAAGCGCAAGGGAATGGACGATTTGATTGAGGCGTTTGCGAACGTCAGCTCCCACCCCCTCCAACTCCCCCTCGGGCAGGGGGAGAGAACGCGACTGATCATCGTCGGCGATGGGCCGGAGAGAAAAATACTTGAAAAGCTAGTAAAAAAACGTGGTGCAAATGTCGTATTTCTTGGCCAAGTTCCGGATGAAGACGTACGAGCACTTTATTCAAAAGCGACACTCTTTGCACTTACCCCAAAAGAATTACCCGGCGATTATGAGGGCTTTGGCATAGTGTATTTAGAAGCTGCATATTTTGGCTTGCCTGTTATTGGAACGAAAACAGGTGGAGTTGCAGGCGCAGTGCAAGATGGCGTAACAGGGTTGCTCGCAGAGCCTGGCAATGTTGCGTCCATTCAGGATGCATTGCAAAAAATTCTTTCTGAACCTACACTCGCTACACAGTATGGGAAGCAAGGCAGGCAGCGAGTTATGAAAGAATTTTTATGGAACACTATTATAAATAAATTAGAAGTAATTATTAAAAATATTCTCGTATGAATCTCGGCAAAATCCAATTTCTTTCTGTAGTAACAAAAGGCATAACCCGTAGCCTGGGGATTGTTCAAAGTCTCATTATTATTCGCGTTCTCTCTGCAACGGAATTTGGAATTGTGGGATTAGTAATGGCAATTGGGGGATTAATCGGAGTAAGTCAGCACTTGGGCATTGTTGATGGCGCAATTCGCGAAATTGCAGTCCGTAAAAAGAAAGATGAAATAGGAAAAGTATTTTGGGTATCGCACATTGCACGGCAAGCAGTAACACTACCACTTTCTCTTTTACTTTTGACTCTTGCGGGAGTTATAGCAACTCGTATATACGGCAGACCAGAAATTATTCCATATATCCAACTATTTGCAGGCGTACTTGTTTTACAGGGGTTACAAGACGTACTTGGAGCGACTCTCACCGGTATGAAGAAGTTTTCTTCGCTCTATATTATTCAAATTATTACCGCCTCAGTTAATATTCTTGTATTTGGATACCTTACCTGGAAGTACCATGTACCAGGATTTTTCTGGTCGGTTATTATAACAACGCTCTTTATGGTAGCGTTGCTTTCATACATTATTCGGAAGGAACTTGCGGGTAATTTAACGCTTCCTACATGGAAAGATGTGCGGACATATGGCAAAAACTTGCTTCATATTGGTACGTTTATGTATGTATCAAGAATTTTTTATGTACTGTGGCAAAAATTACCACTTCTCATGCTGGGTGGTGTTCTTGCCGGAGAACAGCTCGGGTATCTAAACGTTTCGCTTACATTTGGTTCTCAATTAGTTATCCTTGCAGCAGCACTCTCAGAAGTAAATCTCTCGTGGATGAGTACACTATTTGCGAATGACAAAGAAGAATTTTCAAAAATAGTTACTCATAATATTAGACGTGTCGTTGTTCTTATGAGCGGGCTCACGCTAGGTCTCATATTCTTTATCCCAGAAATTTTGCACTATGTTATTCGCAAACCAGAATACTTTGCAGCACAACCTACTATTATTTTACTGACGCTATCTTTTTTTCTGTACTCCATTATGGATATAGGGACGAGCAGTATATTCGTTGCAGCAAATAGGCCAAAACTTCGTGCGCTCATTTTTGGAATCCTCGTTCTCATCTCTGGCGCAGGTTCACTGTGGACGTATGTTCAAGATGGCGATGCAACTATTGCAGCATCAACTATGCTTGGTGGATCTATTGCGGCATTTTTGCTCATGGTAGGCATAGCAAAACGTTCATTTAATTTAAGCATAGTACCCGTGCGGCTTATTCCACTCTTTCTTGTGATATTCGGAAGTAGCGCTTGGCTATTTTACGCTCCTAGTTTGGCATTACGAATACTCGTAGGCTGTGTTCTCTTGGGATACACACTCTGGGAATTAAACGCTACAAGAAATAAGCCCGCGGCATCTTCAGAAGGAATTCATATTATTTGTTTTTCAGGGGCACTTTACGATTTACCCGCATGGACGAACAGGCAACATATCATGCACGAGTTCAGCAAAGATTTTCCTGTACTCTACGTTGAACCGCGTGTATGGATTTTCAGATACATAGCAGCAAATATATTTCGACCAAAAAATATATTTACTTTCTTGAAGCGCTTATTTTCTTACGAACAAAAAAGTAAGAATTTATATATAAAATCACAATGGAATTTACTCCCAGGTTCCAGAGAGTTTTCTTGGATCAGTAAACTTAATCATAAGCTAAACAAAAATTCCGTACTGTACACAGCGAAAACCCTGGGCTTTATGGAAGGCAATACCGTTATGTGGATATACGACACTGAAGCGGCACAGTATTTGCCTTTATTTAACAAAACTACTGTTGTATACGACTGTGTAGATAACCATGCGGCTCAGGCAGGAGTAAACAGAAACTCAAAACGAGTTCATAAAGAGGAAAAAGCCATACTTAAACGATCAAATCTGGTAACAGTTACTTCAAAGCGACTCTTGAAAATTAAAAGAAAGTCTGCAAAAAATATTCATCTTGTATTAAACGCAGGAGATGTTGCCTTGTATCAACAGCCAGTTTTAGATGCTGCTAAGAACCAAGCACACGAAATGCTTAAGTCTATTCCTCACCCAATGATTGGTTCCGTGGGCGCACTTGATTCATATAAATACGATTTTGAATTACTTACACAAATCGCGATCGAACACGCAGAGTGGCACTTCGTATTCGTAGGCTCACCTATTGTTGAACAAAAAACTCCTGCACTTCGAGCACTTAAAAAACTTCCAAACGTCCACATGATTGGTTCTATTGCGCGAGCACACGTGCCAGCATACGTTGCATATTTCGATATTTGCTTAATACCGTATAAGAACAATACGTATAACGAGGCGAGTTTTCCATTAAAGTTTTGGGAGTTTATGGCAACAGGGAAGCCAATTGTGGCATCGGGAGTGCCAGAGCTTGCAGAGTATGAACCAATGATCGCTTACGCTAATTCACCAAAGGAATTTTCTAAAAAAGTTGCAGATATCTTAAAAATAAATAAAGCTATAGACCAAAAGCGAATAATACTGGCCGCGCAACATGGATGGGAACAGCGGGCAAATAAACTTAAAAAATTACTGTTGAAGACAATTGATTAATTTTGTCAGATATTGACAAATGTATTTATTTGATATACTATATAACCCATGACAGCAACTAATTTAGAGCTAGAACTCCAAAAGGTCGGGTTTGAAGCAAGGGAAGCTAGCGTATATTTGGCTTCACTAGAGCTTGGCCCTTCACCGGTTCAAAAAATTGCCCAACGGGCAGGCATTCCACGCGCAACGGTATATTTAGTATTGGATGACTTACAAAATAAAGGCGTTGTTACTACCTATGAAGAAGGCAAGAAAACGTATTATGTAGCAGAACCGCCACAGCATATAGCTGATTTAGTAGACGAGAATGAAATTCGAGTAAAACAGCAAAAAGATACACTCAAGAGCCTTATACCAGAGCTTACGTCTCGTGGGCAGTTTGAAAAGGGCGATAAGCCAATGGTGAAATACTATGAAGGAGATAAAGCCGTGGGAGCATTTTTAAGAGACTTACTTTCTCATGGATCGGGAGAAGTCTTAAATATCCTCAATCTTGATAGTGCAACCGATACGCTAAAAAATGCAGGACTTTCAATAGATGAGGTACGTGCTCGGAGAGCAAAGCAGAAAATTCAAAGTAGAGTAATCTACACAAACGAACTAGATAAGGCCATTAATGGGTACTCCACAAGTGAACGAACAGCGAAATTTATATCAAGAGAGAGTTTCAATTTTGATGCAGATATTAGTATCCGTCAAAATAGCGTATTTTTTATTCCGTATAGTAATCCTTTAACAGGTGTAGCAATTGAAAATAAGGCTATAGCCAGTTCAATGAAAAATGTATTTGAACTGCTTTGGAAAAATCTACCCTAATTTTCTGTCAATGAACTTGACAAATACACTACATTGAGTATATACTTGACTTGCTTCTTCTTTTGGGCTCCTATTATTAGAAAGGAGGTGTCCAATGGGAGGCGGCTGATTGCTCATTCAAAAGCAAAAGTACGCGACGCTGGAAGGGCTATGAACACAATTCAGACGGCCTAATGCCCAGCGGAGTTGTCTGATTACAAAGCTACAGTTGCTTGTTTTCAGAAAAGAATCTGTTCTTAAGGAATAGGTTGTGGTGACTCGAAATCCTGAAAAAGATATGAGGCATTACAACTCGATTAGTTACTAATTGACTTGAAAGGCCCGGGGTCAGTTTGTGAATATTTCACACACCGATACCCGGGTATTTTTTATTCTGACAACTATTTGGACGTATTTTGTGTATTATTAAATGGCTATGTTAAGCAATTATAATACTATTTGACTCATAAATCTTGTTATTACTCTTGACAAATTATATAGATCTGATATGATGCCAACTATTCGGAACTGAATAAATCTGTCAAAACGGTTGGCACTTTACATCATTGAGACGAAAACACCCTGGCAAAAAAACAGATCGAGCATTTTGCTTTCGTTATCTGCAGCCGGAGCAAAGCGTGTATGTACGTCTCATGAGTATTGCCAGCCGTTTTCACATGTGAGGACGCTCGGACTTTTACAATTTACGTTCCCCTTGAGTTCCTAAACAAAAAAAGAACTTGGGAATTGAAGGGGGATATTATCATTTAAAAAATAACAAACAAGGAGTGTTTTGATGAAAGGTTTTCAATCGCACGAAGAAAAAAGGCTGGAGCTGGCCGCAACTCGCTTGTTAAGAAAAGCTGGCTGCACGGACGATGGCCGCAAAAAGAAGGAGGCGCCGGATGAATCTCAACGAGAGTTCGAGGAGCGACGCATTCGTTTTAAAGGAATTACCGGCTACCCGAGCGAGCAATAATTTTAGGCAAACTCCCAGGGATGGGATATTAAGCAAAGGGACCATCTGAATGATTCAGTAGTCCCTTTTCTCTCACTCGCGATCATTGTTTTTTTACAGTTGGTCGCGAGCGAGGGGAAATTTTGCAAAAACAATCAAACAAAGGAAACGAAAGATGACTACGACTTCAGAACAAGTACGACAAAATGTGCTTCAGGCAATTACGGACAGAGGCGTTGAAGATGTGCGCAAAGGCGTCTGTGGTACTCTTCAAAAAATGGTCACCGTTACTCGCTTTAAGCGCGAATTTGGCACGGGCAAACCCATTACAATAGGATTTGATAATATTGACCCTACTCTTCTGGAAGTTGCTGTCAATGTCGTGCTGGAGGCGATGCCCGATGACGAAAAAAAAGCGTGGCTTCAAACGGACCTTGAATTCTGGAAGGAACACAGAACAGAAATCTTGATGGATCATGACATCACTGTTCAATAAGAAAAGCGATCAACCCACATCGTTAAACTGGGCAATAATATTTCGGTGAAACTCCGGAACGCTTGACGAGCGGACATTGTTAAAAAATGGCGATGTTGTATTTTACTTCATCGCCTTTCTCTCACTCATTATCAGTTATTGGTAATAAGTGAGGGGAAATTGCCCAAACAAGAACGTGAAACGCACAAAGGAAATGAAACGATGAAAACAAAATGGGTTTTCGCAATCGCGATCGCAATGTGGATGAGTGGCGTGGCAACACACATGGCGCTCCTCGCAGTCACGACCGAAGAAGAATGGGAATGCGTTGCATGCGAAGGTGTGTGCAACGCAGCGCCAGAACCCGCCATGGAGACCACGGCGCAAATCGAAGAGCTGAATGAAAAAATTCGGCGCATCGAGATGAAAGTGTTGATCGATGAAATCGAATCGTATCAAACCCAGCCCTGAAATCCAAGCGCGATCAACCCACGTCGTTAAACTGGGCAATAATATTTCGGTGAAACTCCGGAACGCTTAACGAGCGGACACTGTTGGCGAACATCTTTTTGTTCGCCCTTCTCTTGGGTTCATGACATAGTGTTGTGGATCAAAGTAGAAAAAGATATCAAAGAGGAACTTTGTCATGACAACTGTAATCATTAGCTACAATGACGTGAATGGTTTTTCATCGGGTTGGCATGGTAACCAGCAATTGTTCGTTTGTGCGAATGATGCTGGGCCGGCGGTAAATACGGGGGACGGCAATACAACCGAGCAGAGATTAAAATCTGTAACACACAAGATTGCCGACGCGTATTACAAAGGCACCATACCAATAGAAAACGTGGGGTGCTTCTACGTATATGCTGGAATGCACGCATTTCAGAGTGCCATTGGAATCGCAAGAATTCTGCAGAGGAAGTGCCCATTATCCGATATCGCGCTTGTTTCTTGTAAATGCGACAGGCGTAAAAAGGAAATTCTACTTTGGGACACCCGTATACGTTGGATCCCATGCGAGTGCGGAGGAAATGAAACACTCGGTGAAATTGCGAGCAAAGCGGTCCTCGCAATACCTAGCAGCGAATAGGCGGCAAATCCATTCGCGATCAACTCACATCGTAAAACTGGGTAATTAATCGTCACGCAATATACTTTTTGTATCTGCGTGGCGTTTCTCTCACTCAAAATCTTTTACAAGGTTTTAAGTGAGGGGAAATTCAAGCAAACAATTCAATAGAACAAGGAGTTAGTATTATGACGATGCCAATGGATCCAAACAAAGCAGTGCAAAAGTTTTACAGCAAAACAATGGAGGGTGGATGCGCGATTGTCGCGTTTTACAATTATCGGAACGATGCGCACATCCCGGACGAAGAAGTTGCTCAACTCGTACAGACAGCTGTCGAATTGTACGCAACCGTTCCATATAGGGACCACGATTCGGGGCAATTGGTCGTCGTGGTCGATATAACGAACTTTCTCAGAATAAGTTACGCCATGCGGGTCAGCCAGGAGAACGCTGCACTTGTTCATGTCGGATTTTGGGATATCCTCGAGTTCGATGGTACGCCAGCAATGATCAAGGCAGCGCTTGCGGAACATGCAAGCAATTGGAAGGCAAGAGCGGCTTCGCGCAACAAGAAAGCTCACCGTACCTGCACTTAGCAACCGCGATCAACCCACATCGTAAAACTGGGCAATAATATTTCGGTGAAACTCCGGAACGCTTGACGAGCGGACACTGTTAAAAAATGGCGATGATGTATTTTACTTCATCGCCCTTCTTTCACTCAATATCAGATTCTGGTGTTTAGTGAGGGGAAATAAAAACAAACACATTTAATAAGGAAAAAGTTGTATGAAGATTGCAATCAAGCTCAACTCTGCCGTAATTTCGCGGTCAATTCAGGTAGTTGCAAAGGCAATAGGACACGAGATTGTTGATGATGTGGAGGTCGCGGAAGCGATCATCACGACCGACTTGAGGCTCATGCTTTCTTGCTTAAAAGAAAGCAAGCGGGTGGTGCAGGTTCTCATAAACCCTTCAGATGAACCGGCGACGGGACTTCTGACGGCTTATCCGGAACGTTTCAGCACCTGTCGAGTCATTGAGAATAAAAAAGTAGACGGCTCTGAAGCCTTGATCAATTTCCTATTTAAAACCGCACCAAAGGAGACGAAATGAAAATTCTCGTTGTTGATGACAATAAGAAGCATCGCGAGTCGGCGCTTGATCAATTGAGTACGGATCACGAGGTTGTGACGCTGGATTCATACGAAAGCGCAATCGAAGTGTTGCAACGAGGTTGCAATATTGATGTACTTTTGAGTGATCTGCTCATGCCTGCGGAGCCGTACTGTCTTGGGCCTCAGGGCCTCAAGCTTCTCGGACACGAGATTCCAATCGGACTCGTATTGATGCTCCGCGCCGCGCAGGTTGGCATTCCTCTCATCGCCGTAATTACGGACGCCAACCATCACTGCCATCCGATGTCTGCAGCGCTTGATTGGATCGGGCCTGCATATTGGAATACCAACGGCAACAAGTTGATGAAAATTAATACATCAACAGTGTTGATTGCACACGCTCCGTTGCTCGACGACGGACGTAAAAACTGGCAAGCTGCACTGTGCACCTTGCAAAATAAATAGCACGTCGCGACCAACCCACATCGTTAAACTGGGCTATAATATTCCGAGGAAGCTTCGGAACGCCTGACAAGCGGACACCTATCACCACACAGCCTTTAGGATTTTCTAAAGGCTGTTTTCTTTTATTGTAAAGCGCAATACTATGCATATATATGAACATTGCATTTGACGCATCGGATATGTGTACAGGTAGGGCAGATGGGACTACGCGCTATACGCAGGAACTGGCGAAGCGCATGCCAGGGATTGCGAAAGATGTGAGCTGGGATTTTTACGGGCCGTGCGTTGCGCCCTCCCACCCCCTCCAGCTCCCCCTCGGGCAGGGGGAGAGAACGACTTGGCATGCGTCGCCGTTTCCGTTTGCTTGGACGCAAACGCGTTTTGCGTGGGAGTTATTTAAGAAAAAACCAGATGTGCTTTTTATGCCCATCCAGCAACTGCCGATATTTCGACCACATAAAACGAAAACAGTTGCGGTTATTCACGACCTTGCATTTCATGCATACAAAGAACAGTTTAGGTACAAAGACTGGTTATTACTCCATACGTTTAGTGCTCAAGTTGCCAACGAAGCAGATGCGATTATTGCTGTATCGCAGGCTACAAAAGACGACATAAAAAAATATTACGGCAGAACACACAACGTACATGTGGTCCATCATGGGATAGATCATGATAAGTTTCGAGTATTTTCAGACGAAGAAAAACAATCTGGATTAAAAAAATTACAAGAAAAATACCCAGATATTTCTGCAAAATATCTATTATTTGTTGGGCAAATCCAGCCGAGAAAAAATATAGTGAGATTGGTGGAGACGTTTGAAGCACTCAGCTCCCACCCCCTCCAGCTCCCCCTTCGTAAGGGGGAGAACAGTTCCCCTCCCCCGATGAATCGGTCTCCGACCCGTAGA